>NZ_BAAASZ010000005.1:56238-93073 GCF_039533145.1 Streptomyces macrosporus | reverse complement strand
CGGGCGGGGCGCCGACGACCGCGGCGCCGGCGCCGTCGCCGAAGAGCACGCTGGTCGCCCGGTCGTCGAAGTCGACGAAGCGGGTCCAGACGTCGGTGCCGATCACCAGCACCTTCGTCGCCCTGCGCAGCGTCACGTACGCCTGCGCGACGGACAGTGCGGTCACGAACCCGGTGCAGGCGATGTTCACGTCGAAGCACGCGGCCCGGTGCGCGCCGAGCGCGTACTGCACCAGGGAGGCGGTGGACGGGATGGGGGCGTCGCCGGTCGTGGTGGAGACGATGATGAAGTCGAGTTCGTCGGCGGTGAGCCCTGCCTGGTTCAGGGCGTTGCGGGCGGCGTGGACGGCCAGGTCGGAGGCGGCTTCGTCGGGTGCGGCGTAACGCCGCTCGAGGATGCCGGTGCGGTCGGCGATCCAGTCGGCCGAAGCGCCCGGCACCCGGGCCGCCACGTCGTCGTTGGTCACCGTCCGCTCGGGCAGGTACGCACCGGTGCCCAGGACGGTGACCGCCGCGCTCGTCCGGCTGTGCACGGCCCCGTCACCTCGCCCGTACGCTGTCGGGCGCGAAGGCGCGCATGAGGGTGAGCCGGTCCTCGCCGATCCGGGCCCGCCGCCGGGGGTCGGTCACCCCCAGGCCGGGGCGGTCGGCCAGGCAGAGCACGCCCACCTTGCCGATGTGCTCGTTGAGCTGGACCGACCGGGTCGCCTCGCCGACCTCCTTCAGCGGGTACAGCGAGGTCAGCGCCGGAACGATGCCGCCCTGGCCGAACAGCCGGGCGCAGTCGACCTGTTCCTGCAGGTTGGCGACGTGACTGCCGATGATGCGCTTGAGCCGCATCCACAGGTAGCGGTTGTCGAACCGGTGCTGGTAGCCGGTGCTCGATCCGCAGGTCACCACGGCTCCGCCGCGCCGGACCACGAACACCGAGACGCCGAAGGTGGACCGGCCCACATAGTCGAACGCGATGTGGGGGTCCTCGCCCACGCCCTGCCTGATCAGCCGCCCCAGCCGTTTGCCCTGCTCCACCACCGCCGCGGGATCATCGCCGGTGTCCCCGCCGAGGCCGATTTCCGCGCGGTTGATCACCAGGTCACAGCCCAGGGCGCGTGCGGCCTCCGCCTTCCGCTCGGAGCCCACGACGCCGACGGCTATCCCACCGCCGTTCTTCACCAGTTGGACGGCGTAGGCGCCGAGGCCTCCGGAGGCTCCCCAGATGAGGACCACGTCGCCCTGCTTCATCCGGGCTCCGCGGTCGCTCACGAGCATCCGGTACGCGGTGCCGGCGCAGGCCGGCACGGCGGCGGCCTCCTCCCAGGTCAAGTGGGCCGGCTTGGGGATGAGCTGACTGGCCCGCGCGATGGTGTACTCGGCCAGGCCGCCGTAGTTGGTCTCGAAGCCCCAGGCGAGCTGGTTCTCGCTGAGCATCCCGTCGGCCTGGGCCGAGGCTTCCTGGTCCTCGACGCAGGCGGCGTTGACCATCACGTGGTCGCCGATCCGCCAGCGCCGTACCCCATTGCCCACGCGCACGATCACCCCGGCCGCGTCCGAACCCAGGACGTGGAAGGGCCGGTCGTGCCGGGTCGCCCAACCGCCCTGCCGTCCGTACGCCTTGAGGAAGCCGAAGGTCGACATGGGTTCGAAGGTCGCGGACCAGACGGTGTTGTAGTTGATGGAACTGGCCATGACCGCGATCAGCACTTCGTCGGGCGCCAGTTCCGGCAGGGGAACCGGTCCCACGTGGAGGGTCTTGCGCACGTCGCGGTCGCCGGCGATGCCCTCGAACGCCTTCTCGTCCTCGATCCGCAGGTGCGCGGCGAGGAATTCGGCGGGCGGTTCGATTGCGGCCAGTTCCTCCGGTGCCGCGCCCGCACGTACCGCTTGGGAAAGTGACATGACGGCTCCTCACTCGGCCGCGGAGGACCGGAATCGTTGGTCCGTGATCAAATCGGGTGTGAGCTCGGCCGGGGACGCGCATCCGGTGAGTGCCAGGGCCAGGTCGAGCTCCGCCAGCAGGCAGCGCAGGACGTGCTCGACGCCCTGTTGTCCGGACAACCCGAGCCCGTACACGTAGGGCCGTCCGACCAGGACGGCGTCCGCGCCCAGGGCCAGTGCCTTGGCCACGTCGGTGCCGGAGCGGACGCCGGAGTCCATCAGCACCGGCACCCGTCCGGCCACGGCGTCCCGCACCGCGGGCAGGGCGTCCAGTGCGGACGTGCTGCCGTCGAGCTGGCGTCCACCGTGATTGGAGACGACCAGGCCCCGCGCTCCGTGCTCCACGGCCAGCCGGGCGTCGTCCGGATGCAGGATGCCCTTGACGAACACCGGCAGGTCGGTCACGTCGCGCAGCCAGGCCAGTCCGTCCCAGGTGGCCGCCGGGTCGATGGAGATCTCCGCCCAGCGCCGGACCATCGCCGCGGGCTCGGCGCCGTCGGGCAGTCCGGCGCGGAACGCGGGGTCGGTGGTGAAGTTGGCGATGCCGGTGCCGCGCAGGAACGGGGAGTAGGCGTTGTCGAGTTCCATCGGACGGAAGCCGAGGTAGGCGGCGTCCACGGTGACGACGAGCGCGGTGTATCCGCCGGCCTCGGCCCGGCGGACCAGGGACTCGGCGACCGCCCGGTCCGAGGGCAGGTACAGCTGGAACCAGCGCGGCACCCGGCCCGACTGCTCGGCCACCTCTTCGAGGGAGTGGGCGGCGAAGGTGGACAGGACGAACGGCACGCCCACCTCGGCCGCGGCCCGGGCGGTGGCGAGCTCGCCCTGGGGGTGCACCACCGTCTGCGCGGCCACCGGCGCGAGCAGCACCGGCGCGGGGAGCCGCTGTCCGGCCAGGCGGACGGTGAGGTCCCGGTGGACGGCGCCGCGCAGCATCCGGGGCACCAGCCGCCGTTCCTCGAACGCCGCGCGGTTGGCGCGGCCGGTGGCGCCGCTGCCCGCGGTTCCGGCCACGTAGGCGAAGGCGTCCGGCGGCAGCTTGGTGCGCGCGGTCTCCTCCAGTGTCGTCAGGTCCGTGGAGAGCGGCGGGCGCCGACCGTTCACTCCGGCCACCAGGATCTCCCGCACCAGGTCCGCGGGCGCCGTGCCGTTCGCACGGTCCCCGCCGTTCGCGCGTTCGGCGATGTCCGTGCGGATGTACCGGGTGAGCAGCGCCGCCGCCTCGGCCGCCCGTTCGGTCAGGGCGAAGTGGCCTCCGTGCAGCGTCTCCACGACGTGCTCCCCGGTGGTGTGCCGCGCCCAGTCCCGCATCTGCGCGACGGAGTTCTTCGGGTCGTCGGTCCCGACGAGCACGGTGAGGGGAGCCGCCACGGCGGCGTCGTCGCCGCAGCGGTAGCGGCGCAGCGCACGGACGTCGGCGCGCAACTGCCGCAGCACCTCGCCGATCATCTCGGGATCGTCGAGCACCGGTTCCGGAACCCCTCCCAGCCGCCGCAGTTCGCCGACGATCTGCTCGTCGGCGAGCGCGTCGACATCGGGTTCCGCCCAGTCCGCCGCGGGCGGGCGGGCCGCCGAGGCGAAGAGTCGGGTCACGGCGGCCCGCCCCCGGAGCAGGCGGGCCGTCTCGAAGGCCACGAGAGCTCCCATGCTGTGACCGAGCAGGAACAGCGGCCGGTCGTCGTATCCGGCGAGGGCCGTCGCCGCCTGGGCGGCCAGGTCCTCGATGGCCTCGGCGCACGGCTCGCTCCGCCGGTCCTGCCGGCCCGGGTACTGCACGGCGTGCACCTCGATGTCGTCGGGCAGGGCCGCCGACAGCGCGAGGAACGCGCTCGCGCCGCCGCCCGCGTGCGGGAAGCACACCAGGCGTGCCGTGCCGTCCCGGTGGTGGAACGTGCGGATTCCGTTCATGACCACGCTGCGTCGTCCTCCGTCGTCGGGCTCAGTTTGGTCAGCAGGCCGCGCAGCCGGTCGCACACGGCGGCACGCTGGGCGTCCCCCAGGGGGGCGTCGGCGATCGCGGTCTCCAGTCGGCCGATCTCGTCGAGCAGGGCCAGGGGCATGTTCCCCGTGTCGGGGTCCTGGAGTTCCTCGCGCAGCCGGTCCGCCACGTCGGCCGGGGTCGGCCAGTCGAAGATGAAGGTGGCGGGGAGTCGGACTCCGGTGGCCGAGGCGAGCCGGTTGCGCAGTTCCACGGCGGTCAGCGAGTCGAAGCCGATGTCGGCGAAGACGCCGTCCGGGTCCACCGCGGCGGCGGACGGGTGCCCGAGAACGGCGGCGACCTCCCGCAGCACCGTGTCCAGGAGCCGGTCGCCGGTTCCGGTGTCCGCCTCCGGCGGCGACCCGGCGGCGACCGTCGGCCGCTCGGCCGGGGTCGGTGCCGCCGCACCGGCCGTCCGCGCCCGGAGGTTCCCTCCCACGGCCACGGCCACCGGCAGATCGCGGCGGACCGCGGCGTCGAGCAGGGCGAGGCCCTGCTCGGGCCGCAGCGGTGCCACCCCCGCGCGGGCCATGCGGGCGATGTCCGGGTCGGTCAGGCCGGCGCCCATGCCTCCGGTGCCCTCCCACAGGCCCCACACCAGCGAGACGCCGGGGAGTCCGACCGACCGCCGCCACTCCACGAGACCGTCGAGGAAGGCGTTCCCGGCGGCGTATCCGGCCTGCCCGGGAGAGCCGAGGGTGCCGGCCAGCGAGGAGAAGGCGACGAACGCGGAGAGCCCGAGGGGCGCCGTGAGCTCGTGCAGGTTGAGGGCCCCGTCGACCTTCGGACGCAGAGTCCGGTCGAGCTGTTCGGGAGTCAGCGCCGTCAGCAGTCCGTCGTCCAGCGCACCCGCCGCGTGCACCACCCCGCCGACGCGGACGTGGTCGCGGGCCAGCGATGCGAGGGCGGCGGCCAGCGCGTCCCGGTCGGCCACGTCGCAGGCCACGGTGCGGACCTCGGCGCCGAGGTCCCGCAGGTCCGCGATGTCCCGTGCCGCGTCCGCGCCGGGAGCGCCGCGCCCCATCAGGACCAGGTGCCGCACTCCGTGCCGGGTCACCAGGTGCCGCGCGGTGAGCCGGCCGAGCCAGCCCAGCCCGCCGGTGATCAGCACGGCCCGGTCGACGTCCCACAACTCGTCGTCGTCCGGGAGGTCCAGCACGACCTTGCCGATGTGACGGGCCTCGCCGAGGTACCGGAACGCCTCGGGAGCGTGGCGGACGTGCCAGGAGGAGGTCGGTGGCGGTGTGAGCGCTCCCTGCTGGAACATCTCCCGCAGGGCGAGCAGTATCTCCTGGATGCGGTCGGGCCCCGGATCACGCACGTCGTAGGCGTGGTACCGGACGCCGGGGTGGCGACGGGCGACGTCCGCGGCGTCCCGCCGGTCGGTCTTGCCCATCTCCAGGAACCGTCCGCCGCGCGGCAGCAGGCGCAGCGAGGCGTCGGCGTACTCCCCGGCGAGGGAGTTGAGCACCACGTCGACGCCCGCGCCGCCGGTGCTCCGCAGGAACCGCTGCTCGAAGTCGAGGGTCCGGGAGGAGGCGATGCGTGCCTCGGGCAGACCGGCGGCGCGCAGGACGTCCCACTTGGCGGGGCTCGCCGTGGCGAACACCTCGGCGCCCAGGTGGCGGGCGAGCTGGACGGCGGCGGTTCCGACACCGCCCGTCCCGGCATGGATCAGAACGGATTCGCCCGGCCGGAGGCCCGCCACGTCGACCAGGCCGTAGTAGGCGGTGAGGTAGGTGACGGGGATCCCGGCCGCCTGGCGGAAGGAGCAGCCCGCCGGTATCGGGCACACCAGCCGGCGATCGGTCACCGAGACCGGTCCGACGCCGTAGAAGAGTCCCATCACCCGGTCGCCGGGACGCAGATCCGTCACGCCCGGGCCGACCTCGAGGACGACGCCCGCTCCCTCGCCGCCCTGTCCCGCGTCGGCGGCGTGCCCGTCGACGGAGGGCGGGATCACGCCCAGGCAGAGCAGGACGTCGCGGAAGTTCAGGCCCGCGGCCCGCATGCGCACCCGGACCTGGCCTTCCTCCAGCGGAGCGCCCGCCTGGGGCCAGGGCCGCAAGGACAGGTCGGCGAACGTCTCCTTGGCGACGTAGTCGAGATGCCAGTGCGGCGCCCCGGGCGGGGGGCGCAGCGCGTCGTCCGCCTCCCCGGCCGTGAGGGACGGGCGGTACGCGGTGCCGCCGCGCAGCGCGAGCTGCGGTTCGCCGGCCACGGCGGCGGCCTCCAGGACCTGCCGGGAACCCGGCGTCCCGTCCTCGTCGAGAAGGACGACACGATCGGGCTGCTCGGCCTGGGCCGAGCGCAGCATCCCCCATACGGCCCGGTGGGCGAGCGCGCCCGCGTGCTGCTCCGCGCCCACGGTGACGGCGCCGCGGGTGAGCACCACCAGCCGGGTGGCGGCCAGCCGGTCGTCGCCGAGGAGCTGCCGCACCGTGGTCAGGACCCGCAGCAGGGTGTTCCGTACGGTGGCGGCGTCCGCGGCACCGCCCTCGGCGGGCGGGCAGGGCAGCACGATCACATCGGGCGCCCGTTCGCCCGCGTCCAGCGCCGCGATCAGGGCGGCCGGATCGGGGTGGGCGCGCCGGCCGAGTCCCGGGTCGTCCGGGCCCAGCAGCGCCCACCGGTCGGTGCGGGGGGCGGTGGGCAGCCCGGGCAGCGGTTCCCACGCGGGCCGCAGCAGGCCGTCGGGCAGTTCGTCGGCGTCGCGGCTCGGAACCGGCCGCAGCGCCAGCGAGCCGATGGAGGCCACCGGTCGTCCGGCCGGGTCGGCCAGGTCGACGGAGAACGCGCCGTCGCCCACCGGCGCCAGCCGCACCCGGAGCGCGGTGCCGCCGGGGCCGTGAACACGGACGCGAGACCAGACGTACGGCACCAGGGCGCCCGTGCGCCCGGCGTCGTCCGCGGGGCCAGCGAGGGCGAGCGGGTGCAGCGCCGCATCGAGCAGCGCCGGGTGCAGCCAGTGGCCGCCGGGGCCCTGGGCCCGGTCGTCGGGCAGCGCGACCTCGGCGAAGATCTCCGGGCCGCGCCGCCACATCGCCCGTACCCCGCGGAAGCCGGGTCCGTACTCCAGGCCCCTCGCGGCCAGGTCCGCATACAGGTCGGCGGGTGGCACGGGCACCGGCTCGGCGCCCCGCGGGGGCCAGGCCGTCATGTCGTCCGCCGTGCCCCGCTCGTGGCGGGTGATCGTGCCGTGGGCGTTGCGCTGCCACGTCCCGGCCCCGTCGCGGCCCGCACGGCGCGAGTGGACCGCGACCGCCCGGCGGCCGTCGGCGTCGGGGGCCGCCACGGACACCCGCACGTCGATCCGGGTGTCCTGCTCGACGGTCAGCGGTGCTTCCAGGACGAGTTCCTCCACCATCCCGGCGTCCGTCTCGCGGGCCGCGGAGACCGCCAGATCGAGCAGCGCGGTGCCGGGCAGCAGTGTCCTTCCCGCGACCCGGTGCTCGGCCGGCCACGAGTGGGCCGCCGGGGACAGTCGGCCGCTCAGCAGCATCCCGCCGGTCTCCGGCAGCTCGGTCACGGCGGTCAGCACCGGGTGGTCGCGGCGGGTGAGTCCGGCCGAGTCCACGTGGTCGGCGGCCGGCCGCGGGGCGGGCCAGTAGGCGCGGCGCTGGAACCCGTACGTCGGCAGCTCGACCCGGCGGGCGCCCCGGTCCGCGAACACCGCGGCCCAGTCGACCTCGGTGCCGCAGGCGTGCAGCCGGGAGACGCCGGTCAGCAGGGTCCTGGTCTCCGGCCGGTTCCGCCGCAGCAGGGTGATCGGCTCGTGGTGAGCCCGCCGTCCGCCGCCGGCGGCGAGGCAGTCGGCGGCCAGAGACGTCAGGTCGCCGGTCGGCCCGAGTTCCACGAACCGGGTGCAGCCCAGCTCCGTGAGGGTGTGCACGCCGTCCTGGAAGCGCACCGTGCTGCGCGCGTGCCGGACCCAGTACTCGGGGTCCCCGAGCTCCCGCGCGGTCACCGGGCGACCCGTCAGGTCGGACACGACGGTCAGCCGCGGGTCCCGGTAGGAGAGGCGCTCGGCGACGGCCCGCAGTCCGTCCAGGGCCGGTTCCATCAGCGACGAGTGGAAGGCGTGGCCGACGGGCAGCCAGGTGGCCTTCCCGCCGGCCGTCTCGAAGCGCCGCACGCAGTCGCCGAGCGCGGCGCGGTCGCCGGAGAGCACGGTGGCGGTGGGCCCGTTGACCGCGGCCACCGCCACCCGCTCCTCGTATCCGTCGAGCAGGGCGGCGGCCTCTTCCGCGCCGGCCCGCAGGGCCACCATCGCGCCGCCCTCGGGCAGTCGCTGCATGAGCCGGCCCCGGGCCGCGGCCAGCTCGGCGGCGTCCTCCAGGGAGAGCACCCCGGCGACGTGGGCGGCGGCCAGTGCGCCGACCGAGTGCCCGAGGACCGCGTCGGGCCGAATGCCCCAGGACCCGAGGAGCCGGTACAGCGCGACCTCGACGGCGAACAGCGCCGGCTGGGTGTACCCGGTCCGGTCCAGCAGCGCGGCACCGGGAGCGTCCGCCGCCGCGAAGACCACGTCCTTCAGCGGCCGGTCCAGGTGGCGGTCCAGCACGGCGCACACGGCGTCGAAGGCTTCGGCATAGGCCGGGAACGCCCAGTACAGGTCACGGCCCATGCCGGGCCGTTGCGAGCCCTGCCCGGCGAAGAGGAACGCGGTCCGTCCCTCGGTCGCCGTGCCGTGGACGAGGTCCGCGGGCGGGGTTCCGTCGGCCAGCGCGTGCAGCCCGTCGAGCAGGGCTTCCCGGTCCTCGACGAGCAGTGCCGCGCGGTGTGGCAGGTGCTCGCGGGTGGTGGCGAGGGAGAAGCCGATGTCGCCGAGCCGCGCGGACGCCGCCTCGTCGGTGCCCGTCAGGTGCCGGTGCAACCGGTCGGCCTGGGCGCGCAGCGCCGTCTCGCTGCTCGCGGACAGCAGGCACGGCACCGGCGGCGGCGGCTCCGTCGCCGTCCGGGGCGCGGGCTCGGGTTCGGTGGCCTGTTCGAGGATGATGTGGGCGTTGGTGCCGCTGATGCCGAACGAGGAGACCGCGGCCCGCCGTGGCCGGCCGCGGTCCGGCCACGGAATCGTCTCGGTCAGGAGGGCGACCGTGCCGTCGGACCAGTCCACGTGCGGCGTGGGCTCCTCCACGTGCAGCGTCCGGGGAAGGACACCGTGCCGCAGCGCCATGGTCATCTTGATGATCCCGGCGACGCCCGCCGCGGCCTGCGTGTGCCCGATGTTCGATTTCAGGGAGCCCAGGTAGAGCCGGTCGTCCGCGGAGCGGGTGCGGCCGTAGGTGGCGAGCAGCGACTGCACCTCGATCGGGTCGCCGAGCCTGGTTCCGGTGCCGTGCGCCTCGACGGCGTCCACCTCGGCGGCGGACAGTCCGGCGTCGGCCAGTGCCTGCCGGATCAACTGCTCCTGGGAGGGGCCGTTGGGCGCCGTCAGGCCGTTGCTCGCCCCGTCCTGGTTGACCGCGGAGCCACGGATCACGGCGAGTACGGGATGGCCCGCGCGCCGGGCGTCGTCGAGCCTTTCGAGCAGCAGCATCCCGGCGCCCTCGGACCAGCCGGTGCCGTTCGCGGAGGCGGAGAACGCCTTGCAGCGGCCGTCCGGGGCGAGGCCGCGCTGCCTGCTGAACTCCATGAAGGGCAGCGGTGTCGCCATGACCGTCGCTCCGCCGGCCAGGGCCAGCGAGCACTCGCCCCGCCGCAGCGCCGAGCACGCCAGGTGCAGGCTCACCAGGGAGGAGGAGCAGGCGGTGTCCAGGGTGACGGCCGGGCCCTGCAGCCCGAGGGTGTAGGCGATACGGCCGGACGCCACGCTCCCGGCGCCCCCGGTGACCAGGAACCCTTCCAGTTCCTCCGGCGCCGGGGTCAGACGGGACAGGTAGTCGGCGTACATGACGCCCACGAAGACGCCGGTGCGGCTGCCGCGCACCGACCCCGGAGCGATGCCCGCGTGCTCGAACGCCTCCCACGACGTCTCCAGGAGCAGCCGCTGCTGCGGGTCCATCGCGCCTGCCTCGCGCGGGGATATGCCGAAGAACTCGGCGTCGAAGCGCGCGGCGTCGTGGAGGAAGCCGCCCTCCTTGACGTACGAGGTGTGCGGGGTGTCGGGGTCCGGGTCGTACAGTGCGGCCAGGTCCCAGCCGCGGTCGGTGGGGAACGGGCCGATCGCGTCCACCTCGTCGGCGACCAGCCGCCAGAGGTCCTGGGGGGAACCGACCCCGCCGGGGTAGCGACACGCCATCCCGACGATGGCGATCGGCTCGTGCTCGCTGCTCCTGAGCCGGTTGTTGACGGCCTGGAGACGCTGGTTCTCCTTCAGCGCGGCTCTCAGCGCCTCGACGACTTCTTGGGATGATGTGGACGCCATCGTGTGCTCTCTCCGTGTGTCCCCGCCGGGATGGGTCAGGACTCGCCGCCGCCGAGTGCCAGGCGGACCAGGTCTTCGGTGGTCATCGTGTCCAGAGGGCTCTCGCCGGCCGTCCGGTCGTCGGCGTCGGCATCGGGGGTGTCATGGGTGTCTCCCGCGTCCGGTCCGGCTGCCAGGTCGGCGCTCAGCCGGTCCGCCACCGCCGCGGGGGTGGGGTGGTCGAAAATCAGTGTGGGCGGCAGTTTGACCCCTGCCACCGAGCCGAGCCGGTTGCGCAGTTCGACCGCCGTCAACGAGTCGAAACCCATGTCCTGGAACTCGCGGTCGGCTGTCACCCGCTCGGGGGTGGCGTGCCCCAGGACGGCGGCCACCTGGGACCGTACGGCCTCGAGGAGCAGGTGGCGGTGTTCGTGCCGGGGCGCCCGGGCCAGCAGGTTCCGCAGGTGGGCGGCCGGGGCCGGGCGGTGCGCCGGCCCCCGGTGCGCGGCCGGAAGCAGGGCGCGCAACGGGACCGGCACCGCGTCCGGGTCCGCCTCTCCGAGGGCCAGTCGGGCGGCGGCCAGCACCGGCGGCCCGGTGGTGACGGCCGCGTCGAACAGCGCGAGGCCCTCCTCCGCGGACAGCGCCCCGATGCCCGAGCGGGCCAGCCGCCGCAGGTCCGTCTCGCCCAGGGACGCGGACATCGCGCTCTCGTCCGCCCACAGGCCCCACGCCACGGACAGCGCGGGCCGCCCTTCGGCGTGCCGCCGCCGGGCCAGGGCGTCGAGGACGGCGTTGGCCGCGGCGTAGTTGGCCTGGCCCGCCGACCCCAGGAGGCCCGCGAGCGAGGAGAACAGCACGAACGCCGAGAGGTCCAGGTGCCGGGTGAGCTCGTCGAGATGAACGGCGGCCTCGGCCTTCGGGCGCAGCACCCGCGCCAGCCGCTGCGGGGTGAGCCCCTCGACGACCGTGTCGTCCAGCGTTCCGGCCGCGTGCACCACACCGGTCAGCGGCCGGTCCTCGGGTACGGCCGCCAGGACGGCCGCCAGGGCCGCGCGGTCCCCCACGTCGCACGCGGCGACGGTGACGTCCACGTCCGCCCGGGCCAGGCCGGCGACGAACTCCTCGGCACCGGGCGTGTCCCTGCCCCGGCGACCGGTCAGCAGCAGGCGCCGTACGCCGTACCGCTCCACCAGATGGCGGGCCACCAGGCGGCCGAGGGTGCCGAGACCGCCCGTGATCAGGACGTGGCTGTGCTCGTCGAACGGCACGCCGCGGGGGTCGGGAGCCGTAGCGGCGGACGGCTGCCGCAGTACCGGGGTCCACATCCGTCCTACCCGGATCGCCAGTTGGGGTTCGTCCGAGGCCAGGGCGGGAGCCAAGGCGCGGACGGACTCCGGCCGGCCGTCCGTGTCGACCAGGGTGAACGTTCCGGGCCGTTCCGCCTGGGCGCAGCGGACCAGTCCCCACACGGCCGCTCCGGCGAGGTCCTGGCGCTCGGCGTCGGTGACCGCGACGGCGCCCTCGGTGGGCAGGACGAGCCGGGCGTCCTCGAAGCGCGCGTCGGCGAGCCAGGACCGCACGAGGTCCAGGGCGGCTCCGGCCGCCGCCTCGGTGGCGGCGCCGGGGGTCCCGACCTGGGAGGCGACGACCACGGCGGGCACGTCGGCGCCGTCGTCCAGGGCCCGGCCGAGCTCTGCCAGGTCGCGGTAGCCGCGTACGGCCACTCCGGCGGCGCGTACCGCCTCCGTCGTCCGGGTGCCGTCCGGGCCCACGACCGCCCACGGTCCGGCCGGGAGGTCCGCCGGTGGGTCCCGCCGCACCCACTCCGGGACGAGCAGGGCCGCGCCTTCGCCGCCGGCCGCGTCCGTCGGGAGCTCGCGCAGTGCGAGCGTGTCGGCACGGAAGACCACTGCGCCGGTCTCGTCGGCGACGAGCACCGAGCAGGTGTCGCCCTCGCCCCGGCGCAGGCGGACCCGCAGCGAGGTCGCGCCGGCCTCGTGCAGTGTCAGGCCGCTCCACGAGAACGGCACGACGAGCCGGGCGTCCTCCTTCCCGTCCGGGACGAGCGCGGCGTGCAGCGCGGCGTCCAGGGCGGCCGGGTGCAGCAGGAAACCCTCGTCCCGGGCCGCTTCGGGCAGGACGACGTCCGCGTACACGTCCGACCCGTGCCGCCAGGCGGCACGCAGCCCCTGGAAGGCGGGCCCGTACGCGTACCCGGACGCGGCCAGCGTCGCGTAGAGGCCGTCGACGGCGAGGGGGGTGGCCTCGGGGGGCGGCCACGGGACGAACGCGGCGGAGTCCGCCGTGTCCTCGACCGCCTTGTCCGGCTGCAGGACACCGGAGGCGTGGCGGGCCCACTGCGCCTGTGGTGCCCCGTCGGGTCGGGAGTACAGGGTGAAGGAGCGGGTGCCGTCCTCGGCGGGGGCGGTCACCATGAGCTGGATCGCGGTCTCCCCGGCCACGGTCAGGGGCTGTTCCAGGGTCAGGTCGGCCACCGCCGCACAGCCGGTCCGCCGTGCCGCGTACAGGGCCAGCTCGGCGACGGCCGCGCCGGGCAGCAGCGACCGGCCCGTGATGGTGTGGTCGGCGAGCCACGGCCGGCCATCGGGGTCGAGCCGCCCGGAGAACAGCCATCCCTGGCCGCCCGCCAGTTCGACGGCGTGGTGCAGCAGCGGATGGCCTCCGGTCGCCGGCGTGTCGGCCTGCGGGCTCTGCCAGTAACGCTCGCGCTGGTAGGCGTAGGTGGGCAGGGCCACGGTCCGTCCGTCGGGACAGAACCTCTGCCAGTCGACGGCCGCTCCGTTGACGTATGCCAGGGCCAGCGCCTCCAGGAACGTGCGTGGTTCGTCGCGGCCGCCGCGCAGCAGCGCGACGGCGGCGGCCGGCGCGTCCCCGGCCGGGCCGGCCGGCCACGACCGGACCGCGGCGCTCAGGACCGCGTCCGGGCCCAGCTCCAGCCAGGTGGTCACCCCCTGGTCCGCGAGGAAGCGGGCGCCGTCGAAGAAGCGGACGGTCTCCCGCGACTGCCGTACCCAGTACTCCGGGTCGGCCAGTTCCCCGGCGTCGGCCTGCCGGCCGGTGACGCAGGAGACGATCGGGATGTGCGGGGCGGAGTAGGCGATGCCGGACGCCACCTCGCGCAACTCGTCGAGGATGCCGTCCAGGTGCGGGGAGTGGAAGGCGTGGCTGACGCGCAACCGCTTGACCCGCCGTCCGGCGTCCCGCCAGCGCGCGGCAGTCTTCCGCACGGACTGCTCGTCGCCGGAGATCACCACCGCGTCCGGCCCGTTGATCGCGGCGATGACGGCCTGTCCCTCCAGCGTGGGCGCCACCTCGTCCTCGGTGGCCTGGATCGCCGCCATCGCGCCGCCCGCCGGCGCGGACTGCATCAGCCGCCCGCGGGCCGCGACCAGCCTGCACGCGTCGTCGAGGTCGAGGACGCCCGCGACATGGGCCGCGGCCAGCTCCCCGATGGAGTGTCCGATGAGGAAGTCCGGGACCACTCCGTACGACTCCACGAGCCGGTACAGGGCCACCTCCACGGCGAACAGGGCAGGCTGGGTGTACCGCGTCCGGTCCAGCAGCGCGGCCCGCTCACTCCCTTCCGGGGCGAGGAGCAGTTCGCGCAGCGGCACGTCCAGGTGCGGGTCCATGCGCTCGCAGACGGCGTCCAGCGCGGCCGCGAACTCCGGCAGGCTCTCGTACAGTTCGGCGCCCATGCGCGGGCGCTGGGAGCCCTGCCCGGTGAAGAGGAAGGCGGTGTGGCCCGCGCCCCGCGCGCGGCCGGTCACCAGATTGGGTGCCGGCACGCCCTGTTCCAGCGCCCGGAGTCCGTCGAGCAGTTCCTTCGGGTCGGCGCCGAGGACGACGGCACGGTCGGTGAGCGCGGACCGGGTGGTGGCCAGCGAGTACCCGATGTCGACGGGTGCCGGTCCGGTGTCCGAACCGGCGGCGGTCGCGAGGGGCAGCAGCCGGCCGGCCTGGTCGCGCAGCGCCGCGGCGCCCCGAGCGGTGACCACCCAGGGCAGCAGGGCGGGTTCCGCGGGGGTCCGGGTCCCGGTCGACGGCTCGGGCTCGGGGGCCTGTTCGAGGATGACGTGGGCGTTGGTGCCGCTGATGCCGAACGCGGAGACGCCGGCGCGGCGGGGGCGGCCGGTATCGGGCCACGGGGTGGCGTGGGTGAGGAGCCGGATGTCCGGGGTCCAGTCGACGTGGGTGGTGGGGCGGGTGACGTGGAGGGTCGGGGGAAGGAGGCCGTGCTCCAGGGCCATGACCATCTTGATGACACCGCCGATGCCCGCGGCGGCCTGGGTGTGGCCGATGTTGGACTTCAGGCTTCCCAGGTAGAGCGGGACGCTGCGGTCCTTGCCGTAGGTGTTGAGCAGGGCCTGCGCTTCGATGGGGTCGCCGAGCCTGGTTCCGGTGCCGTGTGCCTCGACGGCGTCGATGTCGGCGGCGGTGAGGCGGGCCGCGGCCAGGGCTTCCTGGATGACCCGTTCCTGGGAGGGGCCGTTCGGGGCGGACAGGCCGTTGCTGGCGCCGTCCTGGTTGACGGCCGAGCCGCGGAGGACGGCGAGCACCCGGTGGCCGTTGCGCCGGGCGTCGGACAGCCGCTCCAGCAGCACCACCCCCACGCCCTCGGCCCATGCCGTCCCGTCGGCGGAGTCGTCGAACGACCGGCAGTGTCCGTCCGCGGCCAGCCCGCGCTGCCGGCTGAACTCGACGAACAGTTCGGGGGTCGTCATCACGGTCACGCCCCCCGCCAGGGCGAGATCGCACTCCCCCTGGCGCAGTGCCTGCGCGGCCAGGTGCAGGGCCACCAGGGAGGAGGAGCAGGCGGTGTCCACGGTGATCGCGGGGCCCTGGAGTCCCAGGGTGTAGGACACCCGGCCGGAGACCACGCTCAGCGCGCTTCCCGTGTTCAGGCCCGAGCTGTAGTCGCTGTACATGACTCCGCTGAAGACCCCGGTCCGGGTCGAGTGCAGCGTCGTGGGGGCGATGGCCGCGTTCTCGATCGCCTCCCAGCTCGTCTCGAGGAGCAGCCGCTGCTGGGGGTCCATCGCTTCGGCCTCGCGGGGGCTGATGCCGAAGAAGTCCGCGTCGAACCGGTCGGCGTCGTAGAGGAATCCGCCGTGCCGGGTGTACGTCTTGCCGGGGCGCCCGGGGCGGGGATCGTAGAGCTCGTCGATGTTCCAGCCCCGGTTGCCGGGGAAGGGGCCGATGGCGTCCACACCGGCGGTGACCAGCTCCCACAGGTCCTGCGGAGTACGAGCGTCGCCCGGGTAGCGGCAGGCCATGCCGACCAGCACGACCGGATCGTCCTGGCCGTCCGCGGCCGGGGCGGCCGTCCCGTTCGCCGTGGCGGTGGTGTCGGGGACGTCGGACATCCGCGTGACCTCGGCGAGCAGCCGGTCGGTCAGGGCGGCCGGGGTCGGGTGGTCGAAGACGGCGGCCGCCGGCAGCCGGATGCCGGTGGCCGACTGGATTCGGCCGCGCAGTTCCACCGCCGCCAAGGAGTCGAAGCCCAGGGCCTTGAACGCCGTGTCCTCGGCGACCGACGAGGGGCCGTCGAGCGCGAGGACGGCGGCGGCGACGGACCGGACCAGTCCGGCCACCGTGCGCCGGCGCTCGGCCGGCGGCAGTCCGGCGATACCGCGGGCCCAGGTCGAGGCGTCGGTGCCGGCCGCCCCGGGGACGGCCACCCGACGGCGCGCGGGGGGAACGAGGGAGCGCAGCAGCGAGGGGACGGACGCGGTGTGCTCGGGGTCGCGCAGCGCGGACGGGTTCCACCGCGCCGGCACGAGCAGCGGCCGGTCCGAGCGCAGGGCCGTGTCGAGAAGTCGCATGCCGTCCTCGGCCGACAGCGGCAGCACCCCCTTGCGGGCCCATCTGGCCCGGTCGGCGTCGTCCAGCGAGCCGCTCATGCCGTCCGCGGTCTCCCACAGTCCCCAGGCCAGGGAGGTGGCGGGCAGGCCGTGCGCGCGGCGGTGGTGTGCCAGGGCGTCGAGGAAGGAGTTCGCGGCCGCGTAGTTGGCCTGGCCGGGACTGCCGACGACGCCGGCGACGGAGGAGAACAGCACGAAGGCCGACAGGGGCAGGTCCCGGGTGAGTTCGTGCAGGTGCCAGG
Organism: Streptomyces macrosporus; assembly: GCF_039533145.1. Taxonomy (NCBI): domain Bacteria; kingdom Bacillati; phylum Actinomycetota; class Actinomycetes; order Kitasatosporales; family Streptomycetaceae; genus Streptomyces; species Streptomyces macrosporus. The sequence continues at coordinate 76,685 of NZ_BAAASZ010000005.1, read as the reverse complement.
CGGCGTCCGTCTTCGGGCGCAGTACCGCGTCGACGCTCTCCGGCCGGAGGTTCTGCAGCGTGGCGTCGTCCAGCACGCCGGCGGTGTGGATCACGGCGGTCAGCGGGTGGTCGTCCGGTACGGCCGACAGCAGCCGCTCCAGTGCGGACCGGTCGGCGACGTCGCAGGCGGCGATCGTGACGTGGGCGCCCGACTCGGCGAGTTCGGCGGCCAGTTCGGCCGCGCCCTCGGCGGCCCGGCCCCGGCGGCTCGCCAGCAGCAGTCGCCGCACCCCGTGCCGGGCGACCAGGTGCCGGGCCACCAGCCGGCCCAGGCCGCCGGTCCCGCCGGTGATCAGCACGGTGCCGTCGGCGTCGAGGACGGCGGAGTCGTCCGGGGCGGGTGCCGCGGGCGGGACGCGGTCCAGCCGCGGCGTGTACGGCTGCCCGTCGCGCAGGGCGAGGGGCTGGAGACTGTCGAGCGCGGCACCGGCCGCCGCGGCCAGTCGACGGGTGCCCGCGTCGCCGCTCCCGACGTCCAGCAGGGCGAACCGGTCCGGGTGTTCGGTGCGGGCGCTGAGCATCAGCCCGCGGACGGCGGCGCCCGTCGGATCGGGCACGTCCTCACCGGGAAGGACGGCCACCGCGCCGCGGGTGACCAGCAGGACGCGGGTCTCGGACAGGCGTTCGTCGCGCAGGCATCGCCGGGCCAGGTCCAGCGCCCGCCGAACCGCCCGGTGGGCCGCGTCCGGACCGGCTTGGCCGTCCTCGTGCGCGGTGCACACCAGAGCCAGCACGTCGGGAGCCGCTCCCCCGGCGTCCAGAGCGGCGCTCAAGGCGTCGGCGTCCCGGTGCGTGTCGACGGTGACGCCGCCCGCGGCGAGTGCTTCCGCCAGGTTCAGGGTGTCGGGGGCGAGCACGGCCCACCGCCCGGTGAGGCGCGGCCCGTCGGCGTCCGGGACCGGCTGCCAGTCGATGTGCCACAGTCCGGCGTGGTGCGCCGTACCCGGCACGGCGGCGAACGCGTCGGCGGGCAGCTGCCGGAGCACCGTCGAAGCCACGGTCAGCACCGGGGCCCCGGCGGGGTCGCTGACGGTCAGCGAAGCGGCGCCGGCGCCGGTCGGCGTCCATCGGACGCGCAGGGAGGTGGCACCCGACGCGTACAGGGTGACGCCGCTGAAGGAGAACGGCAGCCGCGGCTGCGCGGGGGCTCCGTCACCGCCGGTCGCACCGGTCCCGCCCGCTCCGTCGACGCCCTCGATGCCGTCGACGAGGAACAGCTGCACGGCGGCGTCGAGGAGGGCGGGGTGGATGCCGAAGCGGCTCGCCTCGTGGCGGTACGGCTCCGGCAGGGTGACCTCGGCGAAGAGTTCGCCGCCCAGACGCCAGACCGTGCGCAGGCCCTGGAAGGCCGGCCCGTAGTCCAGGCCCGCGGCGGCGAACCGCTCGTAGCGGTCGTCCGCCGGGATCTCCTGCGCGCCCGGCGGAGGCCAGGCGGCCGGCTCGCTCGTGGCCCGCGGCGTCTCGGCGGCGAGCACGCCCTGGGCGTGCTGCTGCCATGGCTCGTCGGTGCCGGCGGGACGCGAGTGCACTCGAAAGACACGGTCGCCCGACGGGTCCGGGGCGTCGACGGCGAGCTGGATCTGTACGGCGCCCTCGTCGGGGATGACGAGCGGGCTGTGCAGCACGAGTTCGGCGACATGGCCGTGGCCGATGCGGTCGCCCGCGTGCGCGGCGAGTTCGAGGTGGCCGGTCGCGGGCAGGACGGCCCGTCCGAGGACGGAGTGCTCGGCGAGCCACGGGTGGCTGCGCAGCGACAGGCGCCCGGTGAACAGGACCTCGCCGGAGCCGGCCGAGCCGACCACGGCGCCCAGCAGCGGATGCCCGGCGGGGTCCAGTCCGGCCGCGGTCACGTCCCGGACCGGCCGGTCGATCTCCAGCCAGTGCCGGTCCCGCTGGAAGGCGTAGGTGGGCAGATCGACCGGCCGAGCGCCGGCGAACAGGGTGTGCCAGTCCGGCGCGGCGCCGTGCGCGATCAGGTCGCCCAGCATGGTCAGCACGCCGCGGACCTCCGGGCGGTCCCCGCGTACGGCCGGGACGAGGAGGGAGCCGGCCGGGTCGGCGAGGCACGCCTCGGCCAGGGCGGTGAGGGTGCCGTCGGGGCCGATCTCCACGTAGCGGGTCGCCCTCAGCTCCTCCAGACGGCGGACGGCGTCGTGGAAACGGACCGTGCCGCGGACGTGTCGCACCCAGTAGTCGGGGTCGGTGAGCCGGTCGGCTCCGGCGGGCTCACCGGTCAGGGCGGAGACCACCGTCATCCGCGGCCGGTGATAGCCGACGCTCTCGGCAACCGCGCGGAACTCCTCCAGCATCGGCTCCGTCAGCGGGGAGTGGAAGGCGTGGCTGACGCGCAGCCGGGTCGCCCGGTGTCCCCTGGACTCGGCTCGCGCGGCGACGGCCGCGACGGCCGCCTCCGATCCGGAGACGACGGTCGCCGCGGGGCCGTTGAGCGCGGCGATGCCCACGTCGGCCTCGTGCCCCCTCAGCAGCGGCAGCACCTCCTCCTCGGAGGCGCGCAGCGCGAACATCGCGCCGGCCGGGCGCAGTTGTTGCATGAGCCTGCCGCGGGCCGCGACCAGCGCGCACGCGTCCTCCAGGGACAGCACCCCGGCGACGTGCGCGGCGGCCAGCTCGCCGACGGAATGGCCCGTCAGGAGGTCCGGAACGATGTTCCAGGACTCCAGGAGGCGGTAGAGGGCGACTTCGAAGGCGAACAGGGCCGGTTGGGCGAACTCCGTGCGGTTCAGCGTGTCCGCGTCGTCGCCGAAGACGACGTCCCGCAGCCCCGTGATGTGTGCGCAGACGGCCTCGAAGGCTTCCGCGAAGACGGGGAAGGCTGCGCACAGTTCCTTGCCCATGTGAAGGCGCTGGGCGCCCTGGCCGGTGAAGAGGAACGCGGTCTTCCCGCCGGTGCGGCCTGTTCCGGTCCGGACGTCCGGCCCGGGGCTGCCGTCCGCCAGCCCGGACAGCGCGGCGGTCAGTTCCGTCGAATCGGCACCGAGCAGCACGGCGCGGTGTTCGAAGGCGGTGCGGGTGGTCGCCAGGGACAGGCCGACGTCGTACGGGTCGATCCCGGGCCGCGCCTCGACGTGTGCCAGCAGCCGGCTCGCCTGTGCCCGGAGGGCGGACTCGCTGCGGCCGGTGACCAGCCAGGGGACGAGGGGCAGCCGGTCACGGGACCGGGCCGGCTCGGCGGCCTCGGCACGCTCCTGCGGCACGGCTTCGAGGATCAGGTGCGCGTTCGTGCCGCTGATGCCGAAGGACGACACCGCCGCCCGGCGCGGACGGTCCGTCTCGGGCCACTCCCGCGGCCGGGTCAGCAGCCGTACCCCGCCCGCGTCCCAGTCGACCCGGGAGGAGGGCGTGTCGATGTGCAGGGTGGCGGGCAGCGTGCCGTGCCGCATCGCCAACACCATCTTGATCACGCCCGCGACACCGGCGGCTGCCTGCGTGTGCCCGATGTTCGACTTGACCGACCCCAGCCACAACGGGCGGTCCTCGGGACGGTCCTGCCCGTATGTGGCGATCAGGGCTTCCGCCTCGATCGGGTCGCCGAGCCTGGTCCCGGTGCCGTGCGCCTCGACCGCGTCCACGTCCTGCGGGTCGAGCCGTGCGCTCGCCAGCGCCGCCTGGATCACCCGTCGTTGCGAAGGGCCGTTCGGCGCGCTCAGGCCGTTCGAGGCCCCGTCCTGGTTCACCGCGGAACCGCGTATCACCGCCAGCACCCGGTGCCCGTTGCGCCGCGCGTCCGAGAGCCGCTCCAGCACCAGCATCCCGGCGCCCTCGGCCCAGCCGGTGCCGTCCGCGGCGTCCGAGAACGCCTTGCAGCGCCCGTCCGCCGCGAGGCCGCCCTGGCGGGCGAACTCCACGAACAGGCCGGGATCGGCCATCACGGTGACTCCGCCCGCCAGGGCGAGCTCGCACTCTCCGCCGCGCAGTGCCTGCGCGGCCAGGTGCATCGCCACCAGCGAGGAGGAACACCCGGTGTCCACGGTGATGGCGGGGCCTTCCAGGCCGAGGACGTAGGAGACCCGGCCCGAGGCCACACAGGTGTAGGTGCCGGTGACCAGGTATCCGCCGGCCGCGTCGTCCGCCTCGTGCAGCCGCGGGCCGTAGCCCTGCGCCATCGTGCCCAGGTACATCCCGGTGGAGCTGCCGCGCAGCGCCGCCGGGTCGATGCCGGCCCGTTCGACGGCCTCCCACGCGGTCTCGAGCACCAGCCGCTGCTGCGGGTCCATGGCCGCGGCCTCGCGGGGGCTGATGCCGAAGAATCCGGCGTCGAACCGGTCGGCGTCGTGGAGGAACCCGCCTTCTCGCGGATACGGGCGTTCCGCGTGCTCCGCTCCGTCGCCGGGCGTGTCGGGCCAGCCCCGGTTGTCCGGGAACGCCGAGATGACGTCCCGCTCGTCCATCAGCAATCGCCACAGGTCCTCGGGCGAGGCCACCCCGCCCGGGTACCGGCAGGCCATGGAGACGACGGCGATGGGTTCGTCGGGTGTCGCGGCCCTGCGTCGGGTCGTCCGCCGGGCGGGGTCGCCGCCGGTCCGCGCGGCCGCCAGGTGGGCCACCAGCCGTTCCGGTGTGGGGTGGTCGAAGAGCAGTGCGGCCGGCAGGCGCATGCCCGTGGCGGCGGCCAACCGGCCGCGCAGCTCCACGGCGGTCGCCGAATCGACGCCCAGCTCCCAGAATGCCTCGGTGGGCCGGATGTCGCCCTGGTCACGGCCCAGGACCAGGGACAGCTCGGAGAGCACGAGGTCCATGAGGGAGGCGGCGGCGTCCTCCTCCCCGGGGTCGGGGAACGGTGGTCCGTCGGGTCCGGGCGCCGCACCGGGTTCGTCCGGGGGCAGGGCCGCCGCCACCGCGTCCGCGGGGAAGGCCGGGGTCCAGTCGACGGCCGCGCCGGCGGTGTGCAGCTCGGCCAGGCAGGTCAGGATGCGGCGCGGACCGCTGTCGCCGCGGCGCAGGGTCCCCACGACGACGGCGTCCGACGCCGCCTCGTCCAGCGTCTGTCCGAGCGCCATGGTCACCACGGGGTGCGGGCTGATCTCGACGAAGACGTCGTGGTCCGCCAGCGAGCGGACGACCCGGTCGAGTTCGACGGTCCCCCGCATGTTGCGGTACCAGTACTCGGCGTCCAGCGACCGGGTGTCCAGTCGCCCGCCCGTCACGGTCGAGTGGAAGGGCACCGTCCCCGTGCGCGGCCGCACGGGCGCGAGCACGCTCAGCACCTCCTCGCGCACCTGCTCGATCTGCGGGGAGTGGGCCGCCACGTTGACGGCGATGCGCTTCGCCCTGACTCCGTCGGCGGTGAACTCCTCCAGCAGCCGGTCGATGACGTCCGGGTCGCCGGACAGCACGACCGAACGCGGCCCGTTGACCGCCGCGAGCGCCAGCCTTCCCGGCCACCGGGCCGGCAGCGACTCGACCTGTGCCGCCGACAGCGGCACCGAGATCATCGCGCCGCGGCCGACGATCGGGATCTGTGCCTTGCTCCACAGCGCCACCACACGGGCTCCGTCCTCGAGGGACAGGCCGCCCGCGACGACGGCCGCGGCGATCTCGCCGTTGCTGTGGCCGACCACCGCCGCCGGCTCGACGCCGAACGACCGCAGGAGGTCGGCGAGCCCCACCATGACGGCGAACAGGGCGGGCTGCACGACGTCGTCACGGTCCAGGGAGGGAGCGCCCGGCGCCGCCCGCAGCACCTCTTCGAGGGACCAGTCCACGTGCGGAGCGAGCGCCCGGGCGCACGCGTCGATGGCGGCCCGGAAGACGTCCGAGCAGTCGAGCAGATCGGCCGCCATGCCGGCCCACTGGGAGCCCTGGCCGGGGAAGACGAACACGACGCGCTCACGTTCGCGCGCCGTCCCGTTGATCCGGCACGCCGTTGCGCGGTCCGCGGCGAGCGCGGACAGCTCGGTGGCGAGCCCCTCGCGGGTGTCGGCCAGAACCACCGAACGTGCACGGGCCGGGCTGCGGGACCCCGCCAGGGCGAGCCCGAGATCCCCGACGGTGTCCTCGCTCCGGGTGAGGTGGGCGAGCATCCGTCCGGCCTGCGCGCGCACGGCCGCCGTGGTGTCGCCCGAGAAGATCCAGGGGATCCACCCGCCGCGGAACGAACCCTGTGCGGTCACCTGCTCGACCTCCTGTCTCCGGGCCTTCTCGGCAGACACGCGATTCCTCACTTCGGATCAGCGGCGTTGAACGTCGGTCCTGCTGCCACGGGCGTGGCCGTCGCCGGCGGCCCTACCACTCCACGAGCAGCCGGGAGAGCCCGCGGGTGCCCTGACCGTCCTTCCAGACGACCGGATCCGGGCCGGAGGCGAGGCGCAGCGTCGGGAACCGCCGCACCAGGCGGCCCAGCACGATCTGCAACTGGAGCCGGGCCAACGGAGCGCCGAGGCAACGGTGCACGCCGTGCCCGAAGGTGAGGTGGACCGCGTCCCGGCCCTCGGTGGCCAGCTCTCCCGGTTCCGGGAAGGCCCCGGCGTCCCGGTTCCCGTGCAGCAACGAGACGAGGACGCCCTCTCCGGCCCGCACGGTGACGTCACCGAGCGGTACGTCCTCCGTGGCGACGCGCGTGAAGCTGACCGGGGTGGCCGGGGTGAGCCGCAGGAGTTCCTCGACCGTGGGGGCCAGCCGGTCGGGTCGGTCGCGCAGTTCCTCGTACGAGCCGGGGTGGGACAGCAGGTGCAGTACCGACAGCCCGATCTGGCCGACCGTCGTCTCGTATCCGGCCATCAGCAGCGTCAGGCCCATCGTGAGCAGCTCGGCCATGGACAGCTCGCCGCGGTCGTGCGCCCCGATCATGGAGGTGAGCAGGTCGTCCGCGGGCTGCCGGCGCTTGTGCTCGATCAGGTCCGCCATGTATCCGGCGAGTTCCAGGCGGCGCCGGGCCTTCGTCTGCGGCGTGCTGGCAGTGATGTCGAACAGCACCTCGACCCAGTCCCGGAACCGGTGGCTGTCCTCGGGCGGAACGCCCAGCAGGGAGCACAGGACCCGCAGCGGAAGGGGGGTGGCCAGTTCGCCGACGAGGTCGGTTCCCGGTCCGAGCGCGGCCATGGCGTCCAGGTGTTGCTCGGTCAGCCGCTCGATGTACGGGGCCATCCCTGTGACCCGTCCGGTGCTGAACGCTCCGGACACGATGCGCCGCAGCCGGGCGTGATCCGCTCCGTCCATGCTCATCATGGAGTCCGGGACCGGCTGTGCGTCGTTGGCCCTCGGGGCGTGTGGCTTCACCGCCTCGGCCCTGCTGAACCTCTTGTCCGTCAGCACCCGGCGGGCGAGCGCGTGGTGGCACACGAGCCAGACCTTGTCCCCGGCCGGGGTGACGACCGGTACGACGCCCTGGTCCCCGGACCGTTGCAGGAAGTCCGGGAGGGGCCCCGGCCAGACGTCGGTGAGGTGTGCCATGCGTGTGCTCCCCGGGGTAGTCGGCGTTCAGGCGGCCAGGAGCCGGCGCTCGGCCTCGTGAAGGGTCTCCATGCGCCGGTTGAACGCGATGCGGACGTACTGCGCTCCGAGTTCCGGACCGGAGCAGAAGGGGAATCCGGGGGTCAGCAGCACACCGCAGCGGTCCAGCAGGTCGCGTACGAACGTCAGGCTGTCCGTCCGCCCCCCGGTGATCGGGCCGATGTCCGCGAACAGGAAGCAGCCGCCCTCCACGGGGGCGAACTTCATGCCCACGCGGGAGAAGATGTCCTGGGCCAGATCGCGTCGCCGCTCCATCTGCGCCGACGCCTCCTCCGGGTCCGCCCAGTCGACCCGCCCGGCGGCCACCTGCAACGGAGCCGCGGTCCCGAGGGTGGTCAGTGCGTGCACGCGCCGGAACGCCTCGGTACGCACGGGGTCGGCGCGCAGGAAGCCGATCCGCCAGCCGCTCACCGCATGGCTCTTGGAGAGCGAGCCGACCACGACGCTGCGCTCGGCGAGGCCGGGGACGTCGGCCACGGACACGTGCCGGCGACCGTCGAAGACGAAGTTGCCGTACACCTCGTCGCAGATGGCGGTGACGTTCCACCGCTCGCACGACTCGGCGATGACGTCCATCTCCTCGCGGGTGAGGACCCGGCCCGTGGGATTGCTCGGCGTGTTGAGCACGATGGCCCGGGTCCTGGGGCCGAAGGCGGCGGCCAGGTCCGCCGGATCGAAGCGCCATTCGGGCGCCTGCAGCGGCACGAACCGGGGCACCGCGCCCACCAGCCTGATCGCGGAGGCGAACTGGTCGAAGCCCGGGGTGAACAGGACGACCTCGTCACCGGGGTCGACGCTCCCCAGCAGGGCGATGTAGAGGCCCTCGGTGGCGCCGGCGGTGACGGTGATCTCGGTGTCGGGGTCGGTGGCGGCGTTCAGGGATTCGGCGATGCGTCGGCGCAGCAGCGCATCGCCCATGGGGTGTTCGTACTGGTTGTGCCCGGCGCGCATGGCACGGGCCGCCTCCTCGATCATGTCCGTCGAGACCTCGGGGTGGCCGGGGGTGCCGATCGCCAGGTCGATGGCGTCGCGGGACCGCGCCAGCATGAACACCTCGGCCAGACCGCTGTCCGCCACTCCGGCCGACCGCTGGGAGACGACTGGCCTCTCGGCCGGGGAATACGTCATTACCCAGTCCCTCCATCATCCGGGTCCGCGCAGAAATACATTCCCGAAAAGGGCGAAATCCGCCTCGCCTGCGTTCCGGCGGATTCTTTCTGGAAAAACACCGGGAGCCCGTCGGGCATCCCTCGAAGTACCTGTGGATAATATCCGCGCCGGCACCAAAGCAGGCTGAACCTGCCCTGGACGCACATCTGCCCCTCCCGATCCGGAGAAAGCCGCCTGCCTCACTCTTCCAGGGCCGGCGAAGGCCGGCGGAATTCCGTGTCCGCGGACCGCCCGTCGTACGCCCGCCAGAGCCGGGCGTACACGCCGCCGAGCGCGAGCAGCTCCTCGTGGGTGCCGTCCTCGCACACCCGGCCGTCGTGCAGGACGACCACCCGGTCCGCCCGCGCGGCCACGCCGAGCCGGTGCGCGACGATCAGCGTCGTCCGGCGGGTGCCGCCGTGGGTCGGGGCGCCCCGGTTCGCCACGGCCTCGCTCGCGGAGTCCAGGGCGGCGGTGGCCTCGTCGAGCAGGAGGACGTCGGGCCGGACCAGTTCGGCCCTGGCCAGCGCGAGCAACTGCCGCTGGCCGGACGAGAGGTTGCGGCCGCCTTCGGCGATCCGGTGCCGGTAGCCGCCGTCGAGCCCGGCGATCATGTCGTGGGCTCCCACCTGCCTGGCCGCCGCCTCCACCTCCGCGTCGGTGGCGTCCGGCCGCCCGTAGGCGATGGCGTCGCGCACGGTGCCCTCGAAGAGGTAGGGCTCCTGGGGCACGATCCCCAGGCGCCGCCGGAACGCCTTCGGATCCAGTCGGCGGATGTCGGTGCCGTCGACGAGGATCGCTCCTCGGGTCGGGTCGTGGAAACGGGCCAGCAGTTTGATCAGGGTCGACTTGCCGGCCCCGGTCTCGCCGACGAAGGCGACCGTCTCGCCCGGCCGTATGTGCAGGTCCACGCCGCTCAGGGCCCGGGTGTCGCCGCCATAGCGGTAGTGCACGCCCTCGAAGCGGATGTCGCCGCGTATCCGCTCCACCGCGCGCGGGGCGGCCGGCCGCGGTGTGCCTTCGGGAATCCGGAGGAAGCCCCGTAGAGCGGTGAGGGAGACCCGCGCCAGTTGGTAGCCGTCGAAGAGCTGGGAGATCTCCTGTAGCGGGGTGAAGAACAGGTTGAGGTACAGCAGGTAGGCCACCAGGCCGCCGACCGCCATGGTGCCCTCCGTCACCCGCTGCCCCCCGACGACGAGGACCAGGGCGGTGACGAGGGAGGCGATGAACTGGATGCCGGGGAAGTAGACGGCCGTCAGGAACTGGCTTCTCGTGCGCGCCCTTCGGTGCTCGTCGCTTTCCCGGGCCAGTCGCCGTGCGCTCGCCTCTTCGCGGCGGAACGCCTGGACGAGACGCATGCCGGCCATGTGCTCCTGGAAGGTGGCGGTCACGACGGCGGTGGTCCGCCTGGCCTCCTCGTACGCCCGCGTCGACTTCCTCCGGAACACCAGCGTGGCGACCAGCAGGGGCGGCAGCGCCACCAGGAGGACGAGCACGAGCCGGGCGTCCGCGACGAACAACGCGACCAGGACCCCCGCCAGGGTCAGCAGGCTGACCAGCAGACGCACCAGGCCGGTCTGGAGGAAGGCCGACAGGGAGTCGATGTCCGTGGTCATCCGGGTCAGGGTCCGGCCCGCCGCCTCACGCTCGTAGTGGTCCAGCCCCAGGCGATGCAGATGGGCGAAGACGCGCACCCGCAGCGCGTACAGAATCCGCTCGCCGGTGCGTCCCAGGACCCCGATCGCGCCCTGCTGTGCCGCCCACTGCGCCGAGACGACGGCCAGCGCGGCACAGCAGGCGGCCCACACCGTGCCGGTCGCCATGTCCTGGACGCCGCCCTCGACGCCGCGCCGGAGCACGAACGGCAGGGTCAGCCCGGCGCAGGTCCCCACCACGACGAGTGCCAGCCCGCAGGCCAGCGGGAGCCGGAACCCCCGCAGCAGGTCGCGCAGCCCGAACTCGCCCCCCGGGTTCCGGGCTTGGGCCGCCGCGTCGACACCGGGGTCCTCCTCGATGCGCGCCTCGCCCCTGGCCGCGGTGGGCGGCGGCTTGGCGGAGCGCCGCCCGGGCCCGGCCGCCGGCGCCGCGGCCCGTGCGACGTCCGGGTCGCGGTCGGCCTCCCGCAGGATGTCGCGGTACCGCGGGCAGCGCCGCCGGAGTTCCTCGTGCGTGCCGGTGTCGACCAGGACTCCCCCGTCGAGCACGGCGACGCGGTCGGCCAGGGAGAGGGTGGACGTCCGGCGGGCGACGATCAGGGTCGTACACCCTTTCATGACCTCGCGCAGGCCCTCGTGGACGTGCGCCTCGACCCGGGCGTCCACCGCGGAGGTGGCGTCGTCCAGGATCAGCAGCCGGGGGCGGTTCAGCAGCGCGCGGGCGAGCGCGATGCGCTGGCGCTGGCCGCCGGAGAGCGTCAGGCCGCGTTCGCCGACACGCGTGTCGTAACCGTGCGGCAGTGCCTCGATGAATCCGTCCGCCCAGGCCGTCCGGGCCGCCGAACGGATCTCCGCGTCGTCGGCGTCCGGACGCCCGAACGCGATGTTGTCCCGGATCGTGCCGGAGAACAGCAGGGACTCCTCGGGGACGAATCCGATGGCGCCGCGCAGCGAGTGAAGGGTGAGGTCGCGGACGTCGTGTCCGTCGACGCGCACGGTGCCGCTGTCGACGTCGTGGAACCGCAGCGGGAGCTGGACGAGTGCGGATTTGCCCGCGCCGGGCAGGCCGACCACCGCGACGGTCTCGCCCGGCGCGATGCGCAGGGAGACGTCGCTCAGCACGGGGCGCTCGGTTCCGTACCCGAAGCCGACGTGGTCGAACTCGACGGCGGGCGGGGGGCCGTGCGGCAGCCGTACGGTTCCCTCGGTCATGGACGGCGAGGCGTCGGCCCAGTCCAGTACGCGCTCGATACCCGCTCCGGACTGCTGGCCCACGAGCAGGAACGCCGACAGCATGCGCAGGGAGCCGGCGAGTGTGGCGAGGTAGGCGAAGAAGGAGAGAAACGTTCCCAGGCTGAGCTGGCCGCGGGTGGCCAGCCAGCCGCCGAACGCCAGAATGCCGACCTGTCCCAGCGCCGGAACGGCCTGGAGCGCGGGATTGAAGCGGGCGTTCAGCCGGACCACGCGCAGCCGGTGTGCGAACAGCCGGGTGCCGGCCCGGGTCAGCCGGTCCATCTCCTGCTGTTCCTGGCCGAACGCCTTGACCACGCGGATGCCGGCGATGGAGCTCTCCACGATCCCGGCCAGGGTCGCGACCTCCCGCTGCACCTGCCGGGCGGCGGGGCCGATGCGGCTTCTGCTGCGCCGGGAGGTGAGCCACAGGACGGGAAGCACGGCGAGAGCCACCAGCGTCAGTGCCGGGGAGAGCAGGGCCATCATGACGACCGACGCCAGCGCGGCCATGACGTTCGCGAGGGCCAGCGGCGTGTTGGAGAGCAGCCCGAACACCATGTTCATGTCGCTCGTCACCCTGCCCGCCAGATGGCCCGGACTGAGGGCGTCCTGCCGGGCGGCGTCCAGCCGGGTCAACGAGCGGAACATCTCCGTCCGTACGTCGTGCTGCACGTCGGCCGCGAGCTTGCCCGCACACAGACGACGCAGGTACGCCAGGGCGTAGGCGACCACGGCCGTGGTCAGGAACAGTGCCGTCCAGGGGGCGGCTTCGCGGGTCCGCCCCACGATGACGTCGTCGACGATCACCTTGGTCACCCAGGGCACGATCGCGGCCACCACACTGCCGCCGCACGCGGCGAGGACCGCGGTGATCAGGGTGCCGCGGTGTCGCAGGCAGTGGCGGCTCAGGCGACGCGGCCAGCCCTCCCGGACCTGCTCTTCGGCAACGGTGCCCGAGGCCGCCACCTGCTCCCCTCCTTAGGGTTGTCGGTCCGTGGCGGTCCGCACCTCGACGCCGACCGGATCGGCGGGGGGAGCGAGGACCGCGACGGCGAGGATGTACCGGCCGGAACCCACGGGCGCCGTCCCGCAACGGGTGTGCGGGGCGCCCGGAAGCGCGGTGAGGGACAGGCGGCCCGGTTCGGGCGCGCCGCCGAGCTCTCCGGCGGCGGGGGCGGCAACCGTCCGGGTGAGGCCGCCGTGGCGCAGGCCGGACCCGTGGGCCTTGCCCGCCGCCTCCTTCTGCGTCCACAGGTGAAAGAACGTCTCCTCCCTGCCGGCGAGGGGAGCGAGAGCGACCGCTTCGGCGGCGGACGCGTCCAGCCAGCGCCGTGCCAGCGCCTCGGCCGGAACGGGGCGGACGGTTTCCACGTCGACCCCCACGGGCAGGGAGGCGCTCAACGCGACGGCGAAGACTCCCCTGCTGTGGCTGATGCTCACCCGGAGCCCGCTCGCCGCCCCGGTCAGGAAGGGGCGGCCGTCGGGCCGGTGCCGGAGCCGGATCGCGCCGGCCCGGCCGCCGGTCGTGTCCGCCGCCGCGCGGATCAGGGCCCGGTGGGCCGCGTACCGCTCGCCACGGGAGGCGTTCCCCCACACGACGGTGACAGTGCGGGCCGTGTCGTCGGGCACGCCCCGCACTGTCACCGCCTTCAGCCTTCCATCTGCCGGACGAGGCTCTTGGGCCGCATGTCGGTCCAATTCGCCTCGATGTAATCCAGGCAGGCCTGCCGGCTGTCCTCGGGAAGCGCCACTTCCCACCCCGCCGGAACTTCGGCGAAGCTGGGCCAGAGCGAATGCTGCCCCTCGTCGTTCACCAGGACGAGAAAACGGCCGTCAGGGTTGTCGAACGGGTTGGACATATCTTTCCCCTCATTCTCTCCGAGCGGTCTTTCAACTGCCGCTGTTTTCTTGGATGTGCTCGCCGGAATCAAGTGTTCGGTCCAGCCGGCGAGCCAGGACTTCGCCGATCACGGCCAGCGGGCCGGGCGTCAGCATGTCCTCGTGGCGTCCTGCGACCGCGTGTGTCACCACGGATCCGTCGACGTAGGGGTGCCAGCGAGCGGCCTTCTCCTCGGCCCGATCGGTGTCCTCCCCCGCGACGAAGAGCAACAGGGAGCCCCGGAAGACGCCGGGTGTGAAGCGTCCCCGCAGTTCCACGGCGGTCCGGTAGGCGGCGGCCAGAGAGTCCAGCCGGTCGGCCAGAAGCGGCGCCAGCGGACCGCCACGCTCCCGGAGCAGTTCCGCCGCCGTCTCCCGGGTCGGCTCCGGTCCGGTCTCCCCGCGCTCGGACCCGCTGCGTCCGTTGCCGATCCCGACGGCTTCGAGCAGCCCGGCCAGGAGCCGGGACTCGGCGGGAACGGACGGTGCCACGCCCTCGTCCGCGGGATAGGAGTCGAGCACCGCCAGGAGCGCGACCTCCTCGCCGGCCTCCTGGAGCCGTACGGCGGCGGCCTGGGCCACCAGCCCGCCCAGCGACCAACCGACAAGGTGGTACGGCCCGGTCGGCTGGACCGTGCGGATCTCGGCCAGGTAGTCCGCGGCCATCTCCTCGATGTCCGCCGGCCGGTGGTCGGGTGTCTCCAGGACGCGCGCCTGCAGACCGTACACCGGCCGGTCGGGCGGAAGGTGCCGCAGCAGGCCCGTGTAGCGCCAGCTGAGTCCGCCGGCGGCGTGGAAGCAGAACACCGGCGGCCGGCTGCCGTGCGCGCGCAGGGGCAGCAGCACGCCCAGCGCGTTGACCGCGCCCGGGCCGGTCCCGTCCTCCAGGACAGCCGCCATACCGGCGACGGTCGGTGCCCGGAACAGCTCCTGGACGCCCAACTCCACGCCGAACAAGGCCCGGACGCGGCTGACCAGTCGCGCCGCCAGCAGCGAGTCTCCCCCGAGGACGAAGAAGTTGTCGTCGATGCCGACCTCGGGCACCCGCAACGTCTCGGCGAACAGCTCGCACAGGAGTTCCTCCTGCGGCGTCCTGGGCTCGCGCCCGGTCCCCGCTGCCGCCTCGGGGGCGGGCAGGGCCGCCCGGTCGAGCTTGCCGTGCGCGGTCAGCGGCAGCGCGTCCAGGGTGAGGAACACGCTGGGGACCATGTGTTCCGGCAGGACGGCCGCCATGTGGTCGTGCAGCTCGCCGGGTTCCGGCGCGGGCCGGCCGGGGGCCATGACCACGTAGCCGTACAGCCGTTTCTCGCCGGCGGACTCCTCCCGGACCATGGCGACCGCCTGGGCGACGCCCGGGAACCGGGCGAGCGCCGTTTCGACCTCGCCCAACTCGATCCGGAATCCGCGGAGTTTGACCTGGTGGTCGGTGCGGCCGATGAACTCGATCGCGCCGTCCGGGCGGCGCCGTCCGAGGTCTCCGGTGCGGTACATCCTGGAGCCGGGCGGGCCGAACGGATCGGGGACGAAGATCTGCGCGGTCGTCCCGGGGGCGTTGGCGTAGCCGCGGGCCAGTCCGGCGCCGGCCACGTGGATCTCGCCGGGCACCCCGACCGGAGCCGGTTCCAACTGCGCCGACAGGACGTACACCTGGTTGCCCGCGAGCGGCACGCCGATCGGCACGGTGTCCGGCACCTCGTCGCCCGGGCGCATGACGTGGTGCGTGGCGAAGACCGTCGTCTCGGTGGGCCCGTAGCCGTTCACCACGACGGTGCCGGGCGCGGCGCGGCGCACCTTGCGTACCGCGTCGGCCGGGACCACGTCACCGCCGGTCCACAGCTCGCGCAGTCCGGCGAAGCAGGCGGGATCCTCCTCCGCGAGCACGCGGAAGAGGCCGGCGGACAACCACAGCCTGGTGATCCGCTCCTCCACCAGGAGCTTGGCGAGGCGCGCCAGGTCCGTCCTTCCCGGTGGCGCGATCACGACCTCGCCACGGTTGAGCAGCGGAACCCACAGCTCCAGCGTCGAGGCGTCCCATGCCTGCGGGGAGTGGAACAGCATCCGCTCCCCGGACGTGCCGCGCCAGCACGGTTCGTCCGCGAGGTCCACGATGTCGCGGTGGGTGATGGCGACGCCCTTGGGTGCCCCCGTGGAGCCGGAGGTGTAGATCACGCACGCCAGTTGGTCGGCCGCGACGGCGACCGGCACGGCGGTGCGGGCGGGCCCGCCGGGCCGGACGTCGGTGTCGACGGCGACCACGTGCGACGGGCCCTCCGGCTCGGCCGTCCAGGCGGCCGCCCTGCCCGCGTCGGTCAGCAGCACCGGGGCTCCGGCGTCGGCCAGGAGCGCCCGCAGTCTGCGTTCGGGGTGCGCGGGGTCCAGCAGCACATAGGCGGCGCCCGCCTTCAGCACGGCCAGTGCCGACACGACCAGCTCCGGGGAGCGTTCCAGCAGGACCCCGACACGGTCCTCGGGCGAGACGCCGAGGTCGAGCAGCAGCCCCGCGAGGGAGGTGGCCCGCTCGTCCAGCTCGCGCCAGGTCAGACGGGTCCGGCCCGAGGAGACCGCCACGGCGTCCGGGGTCGCCGCGGCCTGCCGGGCGAGCCGTTCGTGAATCGTGCCGGGAGCATCGGGGCCGGAGGGCACGGGCGCCGCTTCGGTCCGCCGGTGCCCGGTCTCCGGCCCGCCGGGCCGGATGCGGCCCACCGGCCGGGAGGGATCGGCGGCGACGGACTCCAGGATGGCGACGAACTCCGCCAGCACCCGGTCCGCCGTTCCCGCACCGAGGAGGTCGGGCCGGTGGTCGAGCCGCAGCCGTATCCTTCCGTCGCGTGCCGCCACGGCGAGGAGCAGGGGATAGTGCGAGGCGTCCCGGCCTTGGACGGCTGTGGTGCGCAACTCCCCGGAGACCTCCGCGCCGTCGGACGGGAGCGGGTAGTTCTCGAAGACGAGCACCGTGTCGAACAGCGTGCGCAGGCCGGTGAGTCGCTGGATCCGGGCCAGGCTCAGGTACTGGTGATCGGTGAGAGACGCCCGCTCGGCCTGGGTCCGGGCGAGCGCCCGCGTCCAGCTTTCGAACGGATCGATCCGGACTCGCACCGGCACCGTGTTGATCATGAAGCCGATCATCCGCTCCGCGCCCGGGAGCTGCGGCGGACGTCCGGAGACGGCGGTTCCGAAGAGCACGTCGCCGCTGCCGAGCCGACGGCCCAGCAGAAGTCCCCAGGCCAGCTGCATCACGGTGTTGAGCGTGACGCCGGCCTGCGCCGCCTGTGCGCTCAGGGCCGCGACGAGTTCGGGTGCCAGGTCGTGCACGATCCGCTCCGGCAGTGCCGCCCGGGAACGAGGACGGTCCCCGGCCAGGAGCGTCGGTTCGTCCACCCCTTCCAGCGCGGCGCTCCACGCCCGATCGGCGGCGTCCCGGTCCCACCGGGACAGCCAGCGCAGATAGTCCCGGAACGGGACGGGGTCCGGCAGCGACGCCCCGTCACCGCCGTTGTCGTACAGGGCGATGAGCTCCTGCAGCAGCAGCGGCATCGACCAGCCGTCCAGCAGCGCGTGGTGCATCGTCATCACCAGGCGGTACCGGTCGTCGCCGTACCGGATGAGCAGGAACCGCATCAGCGGGGGCCGGTCGAGCGCGAACCGTCGCGTGCGCGATCGCCGGGTGAGTTCCTCGGCCCGGGTTCGCCGCTCGGTTTCGCCGAGGTCGGAGAGGTCGGCCTCCTCCCAGGTCAGCCGCACCGAACGGGGTACGTACTGCACCGTCCGGCCCGAGGGACGGTTCCGGAAGGCCACCCGCAGGTTGGGGTGGCGCTCCAGCAGGGCGTCGCCGGCAGCGCGCAGGGCCGCGGTGTCCAGCGCTCCTTCCAGGTCCAGTGCCAGCTGGATGTGGTAGACGTCGGGTCCGCCGTCCGCCGCCTGGGAGTGGTAGAGCATCCCTTCCTGCAGGGGGGTCAGCGGCCAGACGTCGACCAGGCCGGCCGGTCGCGCCTCCAGCTCGTCGATCTCCTCCTGTGTCACCCCCGGAAGGGTCAGGTCGGCCGGGGTGAGTTCGGGACGGCTGCCGGAGTCCGTCCCCCGGCCCGTCCGGGCCAGCGCGGCCAGGGCCTCGAACCACCGGTCCAGCAGTTCCCGGATGTCGTCCTCGCCGAAGAGGGCGTCGGGCCAGGAACAGGTCACGTGCAGGCGCGGCCCGTCCTCGTGGTCACGGGTGACGGCGGTGATCTCCAGCGGGTGCGCGAACGGCATCGCGGGATCGGAGGAGCGCAACGGCACCTTGAGGTCGGCGGCGCTCGACCATCCGGGAACCGGGCCGTCCCCCAGGGACGGATCCGCGGTCCCGATGCCGGCCCGGCCGAGATAGTTGAAGCCGATCTGCGGGCCGGGGAGTCCGGCCAGGAGCGCGCCGGCGTCGGGGTGGAGATGGCGCAGCAGGCCATAGCCCAGCCCGTGGTCCGGGAGTTCCCGCAGCTGCTCCTTGACCCGCTTCAGCGCATCGACGCACACCCGGTCCCCGACGACGTCGGCGTCCGGGCCGGCCGCGCCCGCGTCCAGCCGTACCGGGAAGCGGCTGGTGAACCAGCCGACCGTGCGGGACAGATCGACGCTCTCCTCGATCTCCTCGCGCCCGTGGCCCTCCATGGTGACCAGGACCGTGCGATCGCCGTCCCGATCGTGGGCGGGAGCCTGGGCCGAGCGCCGGCGCCACCGCGGGACGGCCAGCGCCAGACCGGCCAGCAGCACCTCGTTGATCCGGGCACCGAACCGGGCCGGCACGGCCGTGAGCAGGGCGGAGGTGTCCGCGGCCGACAGGACGTCCGTGAGGTGGGCGGCCGTCTCGCGCGTGTCCCGGGCCGGGTCCAGCGGGCGTGCCCCGATCGGCGGCTCGGGCGCCTCCAGGATCCCGCGCCACAGGGGAAGCTCGGCGAGGCGCTCCGGGTTCTGCGCCTCGGCGACGAGCGTCCGGGCCCAACGGCGGAACGACGTCGCCACCGGCGCGAGCCGTGCCGGCTCTCCCCGTACCGCGGCCTGCCAGGCCGCGGCGAGGTCGGGAAGCAGGATGCGCCAGGACACGCCGTCCACGACCAGATGGTGGGCCACGATCAGCAGCAGTCCCGGGGCCGCGGAGCCGCGGTCGAACCAGACGATCTCGACCATGCGGCCGTTGTCCGGGTCCAGCCTGCGGCGCGCGGCCTCACCGTGTTCGGCCACGGCGTCCGTGACCGCGGAGTCGGTGTCGTCCGCCGCCGTCGGCAGCTCCACCCGGGTGACGCACAGGCGCGCGTCGACACTGCCTCGCGGTCCGACGTCGAGGTTCCAGGGCAGTCCGGGCGCGGTGCTCACCAGCCTGGCGCGCAGGACGTCGTGGTGGTCGAGCACGGCCTGGACGGCGTGGACGAGCCGGTCCTCGCCCAGCCGGGGCGGCACTCGCAGCAGTGCCGACTGGTTCAGCCCTCGGTACGGTCCGTCCATCCGGTACAGCCAGCGCACGATGGGCGTGGCCGGGACGGAGCCCGTGCCGTCGTCCGCGGTGGCGCGGTTCTGCGCCGAGGGCGTCCGGAGCACCGGGACGAGTTCGGCGACCGTCTGATGGCGGAAGATGTCGCGCGGCGTGAGGACGAGTCCGGCCTCACGGGCGCGGCCGACCAACTGGATGGCGTTGATGCTGTCGCCGCCGAGGGCGAAGAAGTTGTCGTCGGCCCCGACGGGTCCGAGCCCGAGGACCTCGCCGACCAGCCGGCGGAGTATCCGCTCCGGCTGCTCCGGCTCACCGTGGGCGGGCGCGGGCGAGGACTGCCCGGTCGTCGGCACCTCGGGGGCGGGGAGTGCGGTTTTGTCGATCTTTCCGTTGACGGTCAACGGAACGGCGTCCAACACCACCAGAGCCGAGGGCACCATATGCGACGGCAACACCGACCGCACATGCGCACGCACCGCCGCCACATCCCCCACCACCCCCGCGGAGAACACCACATACCCCACCAGCCGCCGCACCCCCGGCCGGTCCTCCCGCACCACCACCACCGCCCGCGCCACCCCGGGCGCGGCCACCAACGCCGCCTCCACCTCACCCGGCTCGATCCGGAACCCCCGCAGACCGATCTGCTCGTCCGACCGCCCCAGATACTCCAACTCCCCGTCCCGCCGCCACCGCACCACATCCCCCGTCCGATACATCCGCTCCCCGGCCGGACCGAACACATCGGCGACGAACCGCTGCGCGGTCAACCCCGACCGCCCCAGATACCCCCGAGCCACCCCCACACCCGCCACATACAACTCCCCCGGCACCCCCCACGGCACCGGCCGCAACCGCTCGTCCAGCACATACCCCCGCACATTCGGCAACGGACGCCCGATCGGCGGCACCCCCCACCGCGCCGGCAACGGCCCGGCCATCGTGCACGACACCGTCGTCTCGGTCGGCCCATAGGCGTTGAACATCCGCCGCCCCGCCGCCCACCGCGCCACCACCCCCGGCGCCGCCGCCTCCCCGGCGACCACCAGCGTCCGCACCCCCGGCAACCCGCCCACCGGCAACTGCTCCACCACCGCCGGCGGCAACGTGGCATGCGTCACCCCCAACCCGGCCAACACCTCCGGCAACTCCGCCACCTGCGCCAACATGTCCGCCGGCCCCAACACCAGACACGCCCCCGCCACCAACGGCGTGAAAATCTCCGACACCGCCGCATCGAACCCCGGCGACGCGAACTGCAACGCCCGACTGCCCGGCCCCATCCGATACGGCCCGATCCGCGCCACCACCAGATTGACAATCGACCGATGCTCCACCACCACCCCCTTCGGCCGCCCCGTCGACCCCGAGGTGTAGATCACATACGCCGCGCTCCGCCCGGTCGGCCGCCCCCGCACCTCGTCCGCCGCCAACTCCCCGGCCGCACACCCCGCCAACCACGCCACCGTCTCGGCCGCGTCCAGCACCACACACCGGCCCGCCACCTCACCCGGCAACCGCTCCACCACCTGCCCCACCGTCACCACCAACGACGGAGCCGCA
>NZ_BAAASZ010000005.1:29520-56183 GCF_039533145.1 Streptomyces macrosporus | reverse complement strand
GCCGCCCCCGCCTTCAACACCGCCAACACCGCGACCACCAACTCCACCGACCGCGGCACCGCCAGCGCCACCAACGACTCCGGCCCCACCCCCCGCGCCACCAACAACCGCGCCAACCGATTCGCCCGCGCGTTCAACTCCCCGTACGACACCACCCGCCCACCATCGGCCACCGCCGGCGCCTCCGGCCCACCGACCGCCCGCGCCCGGAACAACTCGTGCACCAACGCCTCCGGCACCGCCCGCACCCCACCGGACGACGCCGCCAACAACTCCCGCCGCTCGGCCTCCCCCACCAACACCACGTCCCCCACCCGCAACCCCGGATCCGCGACCACGGCCTCCACCAACCGCACCAACCGCGCTGCCATCCCCACCACCGACGACCGATCGAACAAATCCACGGCGTACTCGATCTTTCCGGAGATCCCGTCCGACGTGCCGTCCTCGGCGTGCCGTTCCCGGAGGGTGAACGAGAGGTCGAACTTGGCCACATGGGCCTCGGGGTTCTCCGCCCGCGTGCGGAGTCCGGGGAGCCGGAACCGCGGTTCGTCCCCCTGGTGGAGCACCAGCATGGTCTGGAACAGCGGGTGGCGGGACAGGGAACGGGCGGGGTTGAGCACCTCCACCAGCCGCTCGAAGGGCACGTCCTGGTGGGTGTACGCGGCGAGGTCGGTCTCCCGGACCCGGGCGAGCAGTTCCCGGAAGGTCGGATCGCCCGAGGTGTCGGTGCGCAACACCAGCGTGTTGACGAAGAAGCCGACCAGGTCGTCCAGCGCGTCGTCGGTGCGACCGGCGATCGGGGCGCCGATGGGAATGTCGGTGCCCGCGCCCAACCGGGTCAGCAGCGCCGCCAGCGCCGCCTGGAGCACCATGAAGACGCTGGTACCGCTCGCGGTGGCCAGGGCCCGCAGCCCGTCGTGCGTCTTGGCGTCGAGGGAGAACGAGACCGCGTCTCCCCGGGAGCTCGCGACGTTCGGCCGCGGACGGTCCGTGGGCAGGTCCAGTTCCTCCGGCAGGCCGTCGAGCGCGGCGGTCCAGTAGGCGAGTTGGCGGGACTGCAGGCTGTCGGGGTCGCTCTCGTCGCCCAGGACCTCGCGCTGCCACACGGCGTAGTCGGCGTACTGCACCGGCAGTGTCGCCCACCGCGGCGCGCGGCCGGCCCGGCGCGCGGCGTATGCCTGCGACAGGTCGCGCAGCAGGGGACCGAGGGACCAGCCGTCGCCGGCGATGTGGTGGAGCACGATGACGAGCACCGCGGTGTCGTCTCCGGGGCCGTGTGTCGCATCGCCCGCCGCACCGTCCGGGACGAGCAGTCTGGCCCGCACCGGGATCTGCGTGCTCAGGTCGAACCCGTGCAGGACCGACTCGGTGATGGCCTCGTCGAGCTTCCCGGCGGGCACGTGCTCCTCCTCGAGCACCGGCGCGGCGGAGTCCGGAGGAAGAATCTCCTGCCAGGGAACGCCGTTGCTCTCGGGGAAGATCGTGCGCAGGCTCTCGTGCCGGCCGACGACGTCGCGCAGGGCGGCCGCCAGCGCCGGACGGTCGAGTTCACCGGTGAGGCGTACGACGATCGGAACGTTGTAGGTGGCGTTGGGCCCCTCGATGCGGTTGAGGAACCACAGCCGTCGCTGGGCGAAGGACAGCGGCACCCGGTCCGGCCGGGCGACCGGGGCCAGCGGGGCCCGGTCGCTGCCGGAGTCGGACAGTCGCGCCGCGATCCCGGCGACGGTCGGGGCGTCGAACAGCGCCTTGACCCCCACGCGGACGCCGAGTGTGGCGGCGATCCGGCTCAGCAGCCGCATGGCCAGCAGCGAGTGGCCGCCGAGTTCGAAGAAGTCGTCGTCCACGCCGACCTGCGGCACGCCGAGCACCTCGGCGAACAGGCCGCACAGGATCTCCTCCTGCGGGGTGCGCGGGGCACGGGTGATCCTGCCGCTGGTCGCTTCGGGGGCCGGCAGGGCGGCGACGTCCGTCTTGCCGTTGGCCGTGGTCGGCAACCGGTCCAGCACGACGACCGCGGACGGCACCATGTACTCGGGCAGCGACCGGGCGAGGCGAGCGCGGATCGTGTCGGGGGCCTCGGCGTCTCCGGTGACGTAGGCCACCAGCCGCCGGTCGCCGGCCCGGTCCTCGCGCACGACGCAGACCGCCTGCCGCACTCCGGGGAACTCCGAGCGCAGCGCCTGCTCGACCTCGCCGGGTTCGATCCGGAATCCGCGCAACTTGACCTGGTCGTCGGTGCGCCCCAGGAACTCCAGGTGTCCCGCGGTGGTCCAGCGGACCCGGTCCCCCGTCCGGTACATGCGGGTTCCGGGCGACCCGTAGGGGTCGGCGAGGAACCGCTCGGCCGTCGCCCCGGGCCGGTCGAGGTAGCCGCGGGCCACTCCGGTCCCCGCGACGTACAGTTCCCCGGCCACACCGTCCGGGACCGGCTGCAGCGCGGTGTCCAGCACGTACACCCGGGTGTTCGCCATCGGCCGCCCCAGCGGCACGGGTCCGTCCGGTGTCTCGGCCGCCGCCGGGACGGGGTGGTCCAGGCAGCCGACGGTGGTCTCGGTCGGCCCGTAGTGGTTGATCACCTCCAGTCCGGGTTGCCGGGCCCGCAGTGCGGCGAGCTGCGCGCCGTGCAGGGCTTCGCCGCCGATCACCAGCTGTGCCGTGGGGATGCAGGAGTCGGCCAGGGCTTCGAGCAGGGGCAGATGGCTGGGGGTGATCTTGGCGAACGTCAGGCCGTCGGGCACGGAAAGCCGCTCGTCGAGGTCGGCCACGTACAGGCAGCCGCCCGCCAGCAGCGTGCCGTAGAGACCGGTCAGTCCGAGGTCGAAGGAGAGCGGGGAGTGCAGCAGCGTCCGGCCGGCCAGTCCGGGGTACGAGGCGACGCAGTGCAGAACGTAGTCGACCAGGGACCGCTGCTCCACCACCACGCCCTTGGGGCGGCCGGTGGAGCCGGAGGTGTAGATCACGTAGGCGGCGTCCTGGGGCGAGGGCCGGCTGGTGCGTTCGTCGTCGGTCGGGTCGTGTCCCGGCTGTTGGGCCAGCCGGGCCTCGATGTCGGGGTCGTCGAGGACCAGCGTCCGCGCCGACGGGTGCGGCGCCATGCCGTGCCGGGCGCTCCGCGTGGTCAGGACCAGGGCCGGCCGTGCGTCGTCCAGCAGGTGCCGGACCCGGTCACCGGGCTGGTCCGGGTCCAGCGGCAGGTAGGCGGCGCCCGCCTTCCCCACCGCCAGCATCGCCACCACGGCGTCGGCCGACCGGTGCAGGGCCAGTGCCACGAGGGTGCCGGACGCCACGCCGTCGTGCAGCAGCAGCCGGGCCAACCGGTTGGCCCGGTCGTTGAGTTCGGCGTAGGTGAGGGTGAGACGGCCCGTGGACACGGCCGGCGCGTGCGGCGTTCGCGCGACCTGCCGCTCGAAGAGCGCGGGGAGGGTCGTGGCGGGGTCCGGGCGGGTCGTGGCGTTGCGCGCCACCAGCAGTTCCCGGCGTTCGTCCGCGCCCAGCAGGTCCAAGCGGCCGAGGGGCAGCTCCGGGGTGCGCAGTGCCGCCGAGAGCAGCCGCACGAAACGCGCGACGAGCGTCTCGACCGTGGACCGGTCGAACAAGTCGGCGGAGTACGTCGTGGCGGCGGCGATGCCGGCCGGTTCGCCCTCGGTGCCGAACCGCTCCGTCATGGTGAAGAGCAGATCGAACTTGGCCATCTCCGGTTCCAGGTCCCAGACCGTGGCGTGCACTCCGGGGAAGCGCACGTCGGGGCCGGCCGCGTCCTGCAGCACCAGCTTGGTCTGGAACAGCGGGTGGCGGGCCAGGGAACGCCGCGGGTTGACGACTTCCACCAGCCGCTCGAACGGCACGTCCTGATGGCCGAACGCGGCGATGTCCGTGCGCCGGACACGCTCCAGCAGGTCGCCGAAGGACGGATCGCCCGCCGTGTCCACCCGCAGTACCAGGGAGTTGACGAAGAATCCGACCAGCGGGTCGAGCTCCGGGTCGGTGCGTCCCGCCACGGAGCCGCCGATGGGGATGTCGGTGCCGGCCCCGAGTCGGGTGAGCAGCGCCGCCAGCGCCGCGTGCAGCACCATGAAGAGGGTGACACCGCGCTCGCGAGCGAGCGCCAGCAGGTCGCGGTGGAGTTCCGGCTCCAGGGTGAACCGGACGCCGCCGCCGCTGTGGGTGGGCACGGCGGGCCGAGGCCGGTCGGTGGGCAGTGCCGATTCTTCCGGGAGGTCCCGCAGCGTCTCCTGCCAGTAGGCCGTCTGGCGGGAGATGACGCTCTCCGGGTCCGTCTCCTCCCCGAGGAGCTGCCGCTGCCACAGCGTGTAGTCGGCGTACTGGACCCGCAGCGGCGACCACTCCGGCCGCTCGCCCCGCAGGACCGCCTGGTAGGCCAGCGACAGGTCGCGCGCCAGGGGCGCGGTCGACCAGCCGTCGCTGACGATGTGGTGCGCGACGAGCACCAGGACGTGCTCGTCCGGAGCGACCACCAGGAGGCGGGCTCGGAAGGGCACTTCGGCGGTGAGGTCGAAGCCCCGGCCGGCCGTCTCGGCGACGAGCCGGTAGGGGTCCCGGGACCCGACCTGCACCACGTCCAGGCGGGTCCGGGCCTCGGCGGGGTCGAGGACGACCTGGGCGGGGACGCCGTCGATCTCGGGGAAGATCGAGCGCAGGCTCTCGTGCCGGGCGACCACGTCGGCCAGCGCCTGCTCCAGCGCCGTCACGTCGAGCGCTCCGGACAGCCGCACCACCAGCGGGATGTTGTACATGCCCGCGGTCTCGTCCAGCCGGTTGATGAACCACAGCCCCCGCTGGGCGTACGACAGCGGCAGCGTCCGTGGCCGCTCCTGGGGAACGAGGGGCCCGCGGGCCACGCCGGCGGAGGCGAACCTCCTCGCGAGTCCGGCGACCGTGGGCGACTCGAAGACCGTCTGGACGGACACCTCCACTCCGAGCGCCGACCGCAGCCGGGAGACCAGACGGGTGACGAGGAGCGAGTGCCCGCCCAGGCCGAAGAAGTTGTCGTCGGCTCCCACGTGGTCGAGCCCCAGGAGTTCCGCGAACAGGCCCGCCACGATCTCCTCGTGGGGCGTGCGCGGCTCACGGCCGGCGGCGGTGTACTCGGGGGCGGGCAGCGCCTTGCGGTCGATCTTGCCGTTGGGCGTCAGCGGCATCGCGTCCACGGCGACGAACGCGGCGGGGATCAGGTGGCCGGGGAGCACGGCGGACAGCGCCTCGCGCAGCGCGTGCTCGTCCGTGTCACCCACCACGTGGGCGACGAGACGGGGCTCGGCGTTCGGTCCCGGCAGCACCGACGCCACCGCGTCCCGCACGGCGGGCAGGGCCCGCAGGTGTGCCTCGACCTCGCCCAGCTCGATCCGCTGTCCGCGGATCTTCACCTGTGCGTCCCGGCGGCCGAGGAACTCCAGTTGCCCGTCGGGGCGGTGACGGGCCCGGTCCCCGGTCCGGTAGAGCCGGCTGCCGTCGCCGGCGAAGGGGTCGGCCACGAACGTGTGCGCGGTCTTCGCCGGATCGCGCAGATAGCCCCGGCCCACACCGACGCCCGCGACGTACAGATCGCCCTCGACGCCGACCGGCACCGGCACGAGCCGGTCGTCGAGCACGTACAGGCGGGTGTTGCGGATCGCCCGTCCGATGGGCGATCTGGTCTCCGCGACCGCGGCCGACGCATCGGTGATCACGGCGTGCGTCACGTCGTCCGAGCACTCGGTCGGCCCGTAGGCGTTGACCAGGGGAACGGCCGGGAACAGCGCGAGCCAGCGCCGGACCAGGTCGGCCGGCAGCTCCTCGCCCGTGACCACCAGCCACCGCAGCGACCGGAGGCTCGGAAGCTCGGCGTCCTGCTCCCAGCCGTCCAGGGCGGCGCGCAGCAGGGAGGGGACGACCTCCACCACCGTGAGGCGTTCCCGGTCGACGTGGCGGAACAGCTCGGCCGGATCGGCCGCGGTCCGCGGTCCGACCGTCACGGTCCGCCCTCCGACGACCAGGGCGCTGATCATCTGCCACACGGACACGTCGAAGGTCAGCGGGGCGTTGGAGAGCACGGCGTCGTCGGCGGTCAGCCCGAGGTCCTCGACCTTGGCCAGCAGGTGGTTGTTCATGCCCCGGTGGTGGACCATGGCCCCCTTGGGGCGGCCGGTGGAACCCGAGGTGTAGATGACGTAGGCCAGTTGGTCGGCCCGCGGCGCGGGCGCCGGCGTACGGTCGTCGGTCGCCCGCCCGGCCACACCGCCGAGCGGCAGGACCTCGACGGTGCCGCCGTCCGCGGCCGGCTCCTCGTGCCGGGGGCCGGCCAGGATCCACTCCGCGCCGGCGTCGGTGACCAGGCCCGCCGAGCGTGCCACCGGCGCCCGGGTGTCCAGCGGCAGGTACGCGGCTCCCGTGGCCAGCACGGCCAGGAACGCCGTCACGGCGTACCGGCCGCGGTCGGCGAGCACCGCCACGATCCGGTCGGGTCCGGCGCCTTGCCGCGCCAGCCGATCGGCCAGGGCGGCGACGTCGGCGACGAGCCGGCGGTAGGTGAGGTCGCCCTCGTCGTCCGTGACGGCCACGGCGGACGGCCGTGCGGCGGCGATCGACCGGACCCGGTCCACCACGTCGTCCAGCGGCTCGGCGGCCACCGTGTCGTTCCAGGCCAGCAGGCGCCGCGTCTCCTCCTCGGCGAGCAGCCCGACCGCGCCGACCCGGACACCGGGGTCGGCGAGGACCGCCGTCAGCAGGCGCTCGAACCGGTCCAGTACGGCCCGCGCCGTGGACTCCTCGAAGACGTCGGCGCGGTACTCCAGCGCGACCTGCACCCCGGCGGCCCGGCCACTTGAGGTGAAGGACTCCCTGATGTTCCAGGACAGGTCGAACTTGGCCACCCCCGTCGGCACGACGAGCGGCCGGAGCTCCAGCCCCGGCACGGTCGGAGGCGTCCGGCGGGAGCTGTCCATCGACAGCATGACCTGGAAGAGCGGATGCCGGGACATCGACCGCGGCGGGTTGAGCACCTCGACGAGCCGCTCGAAGGGCAGGTCCTGGTGTGCGTACGCGGCGAGCGCGGCCGTGCGGACCCGGGCCAGCAGGTCCCGGAAGCCGGGGTCTCCCCCGGTGTCCGTCCGCAGCACCATGGTGTTGGCGAAGAGGCCGACCAGGTTCTCCAGAGCGTCGTCCGGGCGTCCCGCGACGGGTATGCCCACGGCGATGTCCTCGCCCGCGCCCAGCCGGGTGAGCAGCGCCGCCAGGACCGCGTGGAACACCATGAACGTGGTGGCGTCGCCGTCCCTGGCCAGCTCGACGATCCGCCGGTGGACGGCCGGGTCGAGGTCGGCGGTGACCAGTCCGGCCGGCGCCGGGCCCGCTCCGCCCCGGTGCGGCCGGTCGAACGGCAGGTCGAGGTGGTCGGGCAGCCCGGCCAGCGTCTGCTTCCAGTAGGCGAGCTGCCGGGCGGCCTCGCTCGCCGGGTCGTCCTCGTCCCCCAGCACGCGCTGCTGCCAGGCCGCGAAGTCGGCGTACTGGACGGGCAGCGGCGCGAGTCGGGGCGCGCGTCCGGCGCTCCGGTCGCGGTAGGCCGCCAGCAGGTCGCTCACCAGCGGGCCGATCGATTCGGCGTCCGCGGCGATGTGGTGCAGCAGGAGCAGCAGCACGTGCCTGTTCTCGGTCACGGCGAACAAGGTGGCGCGCAGCGGTGGCCGGCTGACGATGTCGATCGGCTCGGCCACGGCCGCGGCGAGGCCGTCTCGCAGTTCCCGCTCGTCGGTGGGCACCACGGTGAGTTCCGCTGCCCGACCGGGTTCCAGGATGTGCTGCACCAGGCGGCCGTCGACGTCGCGGTGGACGGTTCGCAGGATCTCGTGCCGTTCGATCACGTCGGAGAGGGCGGACCGCAGGGCGGCGCGGTCCAGGGGGCCTTCCAGGGTGAAGGCCACGGGAACGTTGTACGCGGCACTGGGGCCTTCCAGCGCGTGGAGGAACCACAGCCGCTCCTGCGCGTAGGAGGGCCGGAGCGCTTCGGTACGGGGAACCGGGGTGAGGGCGGGGCGTTCGACCGCGGTCCGGGCCGAGAGCGAGCCGGCCAGTCCGCGCACGGTGGGCGTGGCGAACACCGCTTCGATCCCGCACTCGACGCCGAGCTCGGCACCGATCCTCCGGGCCAGCCGGGCGGCCAGCAGCGAGTGCCCGCCCAGGCCGAAGAAGTCGTCGTCGATCCCGATGTCCGAGGCGTCGGCGACCCCCAGCACGTCCGCGAAGAGGGCGCGCAGCGCTCGTTCCTGCTCCGTACGGGGCGGCCGGGCGTTCCGTCCCCCGGCGAACTCGGGCTCGGGCAGGGCCTGACGGTCGACCTTGCCGTGGGGGGTGACGGGAATCTCGTCGATGGCCGTGACGGTCGCGGGCACGAGGTACCCGGGCAGCGCCGCGACCAGTTCCTCCCGTATCGCCGCGGCGTCGAAGCCGACCTCGGCGGCCGGCACCACGTACGCCGCCAGCACCGACTGCCCGGTGGGGTCCGGCCGGGCCACGACGACGGCCCTCTCGACGGCGGGCAGGGCGCGGACGGCGGCCTCCACCTCCCCGAGCTCGACCCGATGGCCGCGGATCTTGACCTGCTCGTCCGCGCGCCCGACGAAGTGCAGCTGGCCGTCGGGACGTTGCCGGACCAGGTCGCCGGTGCGGTACATGCGCTCGCCGGGCAGCCCGAAGGGGTTGGCGACGAACCTCTCGCCGGTCGGCCCGGGGCGTCCGAGGTAGCCGCGGGCCAGGGCCGGTCCCGCGATGTACAGCTCGCCCGTGACCCCGGGCGGCACCGGTTGCAGGGACGTGTCCAGCGTGTACACGCGCACGCCGGGGATCGCCTCGCCGATCGGCGGTTGGCCGACTCCGGTGTGCGGCCGGCTGACCGTGGCGCCCACGGTGGTTTCCGTGGGGCCGTAGGCGTTGAGGAAGAGCCGTCCCGCCGACCAGCGGGCGGCCAGGTCCTCGGGGCACGCCTCGCCGGCCACGGTGATGGTCATGTCCTTCGGCAGGTCGTTCTCGGCGTCCATCACGGCGAGCGAGGACGGCGGCATGAGCGCATGCGTGATGCCCGCCTCCCGGGCGAACGAGGCGAGCGCGTCGCCGGGCATCAGCCGCTCCCCCGGCGCGAGCACCAGGGTCGCTCCGGAGAGCAGCGCCATGCACAGTTCCGGCACGATCACGTCGAAGCCCATCGCCGCGAACTGCAGCACCCGGCTGTCCGGGCGGACCCGCATGCGCTCCACGCCGACCGTCACCAGGCCCTGGATGCCGGCGTGCGAGACGATCACGCCCTTGGGCCGGCCGGTGGAGCCCGAGGTGTAGACGACGTACGCGGGATGGGCGCTGTCCAGCCGGGCCGTCCGCTCCGCGTCGGTCACGTCGTGCGAGGGACGCGCGGTCAGGTCGGCCACGGTGCCGGGATCGTCCAGCACGACCAGCGGCTGCCCCGAGTCCTGCGCGAGGGGCAGGGTTTCCGACCGCACCAGCACGCATCCGGGCTCGGCGTCCTTCAGGACGAGGTCGATGCGTGTCCTCGGGTAGTCCGGGTCGATGGAGACGAACGCGGCGCCCGCCTTCAGCACGCCGAGCACGGCGACGACGAACTCGGCGGAGCGGGGCAGCAGGATCGCGACCCGGTCCTCGGGACCGACGCCCCGCGAGATCAGCAGACGAGCGAGTCGGTTGGCCCGGCGGTTGAGCTCCGTGTAGCCGAGCTCCGTTCCCTCGTACCGGATCGCGATGGAGTCGGGAGTGGCACGCACCTGTCGCTCGAAGAGCCCGGGCAGGGGAGCTCCGGGCTCCACGGGCGCGTCGGCGTTCAGGCGGGACACGGCCGCCTCGGCCTCCTCCCCCTCCAGCAGGCCGATGTGCCCCATGGGCGTCTCGGGCTGCCGGAAGGCACGGGCCATCCGGGCCAGGAAGGAGAGGTAGCGGCGGTGGTGGCCGGTCAGTTCCGAGTCGCTGTACAGATCGGTGTGGGCGGTGAAGTCGACCGAGATGTCGCTGCCGTCGGGGCGGTCGAAGACGAGGATGATCAGGTCTTCCATCTGGCGCAGCGACACGTTGTGCACCCGGGCCGGGAGGCCCGCGAAGCTCACGCCGTACGCGTAGGGAATGACGTTGATCATGGGCCCGAAGCCGGCCCGCTGGTGCATGGACAGCTCGCGTCTGATGTCCTCGCCCCGGTAGCGCTGGTGTTCCACGGCCTCGCGGAGCGCCCGGCGAGTCCGCTCCAGCAGCTCCCCCGT
Organism: Streptomyces macrosporus; assembly: GCF_039533145.1. Classification (NCBI taxonomy): domain Bacteria; kingdom Bacillati; phylum Actinomycetota; class Actinomycetes; order Kitasatosporales; family Streptomycetaceae; genus Streptomyces; species Streptomyces macrosporus. The sequence continues at coordinate 45,927 of NZ_BAAASZ010000005.1, read as the reverse complement.
CGTGGTGGTGGGGTCCACTTGAACCCTGAGCGGCACCACGTTGGCCGTCAGGCCGGGCACCTTGCGGGACCGCTCGGAGGACCTGGCCGCGACCGGCAGGCCCAGGACGATGTCCGTGCGTCCGGTCAGCCGGTGGATGTAGGCGACCGTGGCCGCGATGATCAGGCGGGACCTGCCGATGCCCAACTCCGCCGCGGTCGCGACGACGTCGTGGCGCTGGTCCTCGGACAGCGAGGCGCCGCGGTGGGCGGTGCGTACCGTCGGCGGCAGCGGGTGCTCGGACAGCCACAGCGGTTCGGGGCGGTCCGCGAACCGGCCCAGCCAGTACTCCCGGTCCTCGGTGAACTCCGCCGAGGCGCGGTAGGCGGTCTCCTCGTCCAGCAGCGTGCGCACCGGTTCGAAGGGGGGCGGTTCGTGGTCCGCGCCCTGGGCGAGCGCCAGGTAGAGGTGCGAGGTGCGGTCCACGAGCAGGGCCACGCCAACGGCGTCGAGCAGGATGTGATGGTAGCTGTAGAACCAGAACCAGCGTTCCGGCTCGACCCGGAAGAGGGCGTGCGTGAACAGCGGCGACCGGGTGAGGTCGATCCGCCGGTGGGTCTCGCGCCGCATCCACGCCTCGGCGGCGCCGCGGGGGTCCGCCTCGCCGGACACGTCGAGGAAACGGAACGACCAGGCGGGCTCCGGATCCGCCAGTCGACGGGGCCCTTCCTCGGTGTCGAGGAACCGCACGTGCAGGGAATCGGCTTCCGAAATCGTCTGCCGCAAAGCCCGCTCGAACAATTCCGGATCGATATGCCCGTGAATCTCCAGGTAATCGGCCGCCCTGAATATGGGGAGATCCGGCTCCACCTGCTGCGCATACCAGATGCCTTCTTGCGCACCGGTCAGCGGAAGTATCTGTGCATCGCCAGCGGATGTCTGAGAACGATCCATGACTCCCTCACCGGACAGCTCCACCCAATCGAGTGAACGCTATCCCGACCGGGGTGAGGTGGCGCTGGACAGCGGCTGTACGCTGTTCTGCCCCTTTCCGCCGCAGGCCCGGTGCGGAAGAATCTGCCGACCGGTAACCGACCCCCGTCGCTTGCGAATCCAGGAGACACCCTTATGCGCGTGCTGTGCACCGTGATCGGAAAGGTTTCCCACGCGCGGGCCATGCTTCCGCTGGCCCGCGCGTGCGCCGAGGCAGGACACGAGGTGCTCGTCGTGACCCTCCCTGAGCTGGCCCACGTCTTCGCCGGCGAGTCCCTTCCGGTGCGGGGCGTGCTCCCCTCGCCCGGGACGGCGTCGCGCACCGGACCCGTGCTCGGCGAGGCGTATCGCGTACTGGAGCCCATCGCGCGGGAATTCGGCCCACACCTGTTCCTGCGGGACGGCACCGAGTTCGCGGCGACGATGGTCGGGGACACCCTGGGAATACCCCACGTCTCGGTTCCTTCGGGAAGCGGGAACGTCTTCGACCCCGCCATCATCCTCAAACCCATGAACGAGCGGCGCACCGAAGTGGGGATCCCCACGCGGGACGATCCGTACGCAATCTTCCGTTACGGACGTCTGGACTGCATGCCGCCCGAGTACACGTTCATCACCAATCCCACCCCCGGCACCTTCGCGTACCAGCAGCCCGCGGCGGTTGCCCGGCACGGTTCACTGCCGCCGTGGGTGGCCGACCTGCCCACGGACAAACCTCTGGTGCTCGCCGCCATCGGCACCGCACTCCCGCTGTTCAAGAACAAGAGGATGAACATGCCCGAGGAGCGGTGGCGCAAATACAATCCCCGGGCGGTCCTCGACGCCATGGTGGCCGGCCTCGCCGAGCTGGACTGCGTCGCCGTGGTCGCCACCGGCGGTGTTCCGGTGCGGGACGAGTCGCGCAGCGACCACGTGCACCTGGTCGAGTCCGTCGACCAGCCGCTGCTGCTGCGGTGCGCCCAACTGCTGCTGACCCACGGCGGGTACAACAGCATCCGGGAGGCCGTGACGGCGGGGGTGCCGATGGCGGTCCTGCCGGTCTTCGGCGATCAGCCGCGCAATGCCGAGCGCGTCGAGGAGCTGGCGCTGGGCGCACGGGTGCCGGACGTGACTCCGGACGACGTCGCGAAGACCTGCGAGCGGGTGCTCCGGGACGAGGCCGTCGCCCAGCGGACGCGCCGTGCCCAGCGCCGGATGCTCGCGCTTCCCGATGTGACCGAGGCGGTGGCGGAACTGGAGCGCGTGGCAGCGGACAAGCGGCCGCTCACCGGCTCATGAGTACGCGTGTCACCCCGCACGGGGTGACACGCGTACCGCACCGGCCGGTCTCTCAGGCGGGCTCGTCCGACATCGCCACCAGGATCCGGCGCCGGCCGGTGTACGCCCGTCGCCCGTGTCCCGCCGCGATGTTGTCCACCAGCAGGAGGTCGCCGTTGCGCCAGTCGACGTCCACCGCCAGACGCATCCCGATCTCCTGGACGTGGGTGATGTACTCCCCCGGAATGGGGCTGCCGTCGGCGAACGTCGCGTTCTGCGGAAGCTCGTCCTCCGGGATCACGTCCGCCAGCGCGGCGGCGTCCTCGCCAAGGCCCGCGGGGTGCCACTGGTCCGCCTGGTTGAACCACACCTCGGTCCCCGTCACCGGGTGCTTCAGGGTCGCCTGCCGGAGCTGACTGATCCACAGGGACCCGTCCGGCTGCCACCGCCACTCGGCTTCCGTTCCGTCGAGGAAGGCGTCGACCTCGCCGCGGTCCTCGGTTTCGAAGGTCTGCTGCCAGCTCTTGCCGAACCCCATGCCGTCGTGCAGGTTCTGGGTGTACCGGACGCCGGGGGCGAACGCCGCACGCACCTCGGGGTCGATGGCCTCCAGCCACTGCCGCCCGTCCACCACGGGTGTCGCGCCCCCGGTGGCGGGCGCCTGCTCGCACAGGAACAGGATGCGCGTGGGCCACTTGTGGGCGTACGACATCTCGTTGTGCATGCTGATGTCGAACTCGGGCGGGTACTCGGTGGAGGTGTACAGGTTGCGGCCCACCTTGGTCCGCGGCGAGTTGCCGTGGACGTACGCCAGCCGGTTCGGGAGGAGTTCGTCCGCCACGCTGTCGTAGGTCTCGGGTGTCACCCCGAACCCCCGGAAGACCACCGCCTTCTCCCGGGCGAGCAGATCGCTCACGTCCGTTCCGCTCAGGTACTGCCGCAGTCCTTCCGGGTCGGCCGGACGGTCCGCGCTCCGCGGGTCCACCACCGCGGGCCGCCAGGACGGCTCCGAGTTCACCACTTCTTCCTCCTTGGTCGTTTTCACGGGTGGGGCACGGCGCCGTCCGCGGCCGTTCCGGAGAGGTTCCTGGACAGGAACTCCAGCGACGCGGGCAACGCGGCCTCGACGTACTCCCAGTCGTGGCCGCCTCGTCGTTCGTGGTACTCCACCTGCCAGCCGCGACGGTCCAGCGCCTCGCGCACCGTCCGGCTCATCCGCACCATCCGGTCGTGGTCCTGCATGCCGATGTCCAGGTGGAAGACGGGGGGAGGCTCCGTGCTCGGCGCGTCGATCAGCCGGTACGGGTCGTAGCGCCGGCGCGTCGCGCTGCCCGGCGGACCCCACACCCGCTCGTGACTCTCCACCGTCGGCATGACGAAGTCCGGCTCTCCCCGATGGACGGCGTACGGATCACCTGTGCGGTGCGGCGCCTCGAAGGCGCCGGCGTAGGAGGCGACCGCGGCGAACAGGCCCCGGTGCCGCAGCGCCAGGAACAGGGCGGCTGCGCCTCCCATGGAGAAGCCGCCGATCGCCCGCGCGGAGCGATCGGCCAGGGTCGGGAAGTGCTCGTCCACCGCGGGCACCAGGTCGTGGATCACGTAGTCCTCGTACCGGAGTCCCGCGTGGTCGTTGATGAGCCACCGGCGCCCGCTCTCGGGGAGCACGACGATCAGCCGGGAACCCCGGAGTGCGTCGAGCAGGCGGGTCCGCCGCAGCCAGGTGTCCCTGCCGGCGCCGTATCCGTGCAGCAGGTACAGAACCGGGTACCGCGGCCCTTCTTCCGTGTAGTCCTCCGGGAGGAGGACGTTGACCCGTTTGTCCCGACCGAGTGCCCGGCTCCGCCAGCAAGGGGTCAGGACGCGGGCCGGCACGGCACCTCCTTGCCGGCGTCGGGCACGGCGGCGAGAGCCCTGCGGTCGGTCTTGCCCGTGGACGTCCGCGGCAGCGCGTCCACCAGGTGGAAGGCGGCCGGGACCATGTAGCGCGGCAGGACGGCCAGGCAGTGCCGGCGCAGCTCCGCGGGCGAGGCGGGGGCGCCGTCCGCGGGCACGACGTACGCCTCCAGCCGTGCCTCGTCGTCACCGACGCCCGTCACGACGCAGGCGGCCTCGTGGACGGCCGCGGACGTCAGAAGCGCCGCCTCGACGTCCTCCAGCTCGACCCTGTAGCCGCGGACCTTCACCATGTGGTCGCGGCGGCCGACGAAGGTGTATCCACGGTCGCCGTCGAACCGGACGATGTCCCCCGTCCGGTGGACGGGCGCGGTCGCCGTCGGGCCCGGGTCCGCCGGTGCGCCCCAGTAGCCGAGCATCACCGAGTCGCCCCCGACGCACAGTTCCCCTTCCGCCCCCGGTACGAGCGGGACCTGCCGGCCGTCCGCGTCGACGAGGTGCGCCGATGTGTACGGGCAGGGCCGTCCGATGGGAGGCGGCGCCGTCCGCTCGGGTGCCAGGTCCTCGTCGGTGACGCGGTGGAAGGTGCAGACGTTCGTCTCCGTGGGCCCGTACAGATTGCACAGTTGGGCGTCCGGGACCGCCGCGCGCAGCCGCCGCAGGTGCTTGACGGGAAAGACCTCGCCGGCGAAGAGCACGGTGCGCAGCGCGGACGTTCCCAGCAGGGCGTGGTTCTTCGCGTCGAGCATGCGGACCAGCGCGCCGGGGACCGAGTACCAGACGGTGATCCGTTCCTCGGCCACCAGCCGGTTCAGCGCCGCCCCGGACGCCCGCTTGCTCTCCGGGACCAGGACGAGGCAGGCCCCGGTGCGCGCCGCGGCGAACACGTCGAAGATCGACAGGTCGAAGTGCAGGGGCGCGTGCGAGGCGATCCGGTCCTCCGGGCCGACACCGAACTCCGCGGCGGCCCAGTCGACGAAGGCGATCGCGTTGCGGTGGGACAGCATGACGCCCTTGGGGACACCGGTCGATCCCGACGTGTAGAGCACGTAGGCGAGGTCGGTGGGCGCCACCTCCGCCGAGCGCGCGGCGGGGGTGACGGTTCCGTCGACGGCCTGGTCCCAGCCGGTCCACCGGGCGCCCGTCGCGGGCCCGGCCGCGGGCGGGTCGTACGGCTCACCGACCACGACCCCGCCCTTGAGGCCGCTCACCGCGCCCACGCCGTCCTCGTGGAGCAGACGGAACCGGTCCGCGTCGGTGATCAGGCAGGTTGCCGCGCAGTCCGTCAGCATGTAGCCGACCCGGGCGGGCGGTGCCATGGGGTCCACCGGCACATAGGCGGCACCGGCCTTCAGGATCGCGTGGATGGCGACGACGGCCTCGATCGACTTGTCCAGCCACACGGCGGCCCTGTCACCGGGGCGCAGGCCGGTCTCGCTCAGGGTGCGGGCCAGCGCGCCACCGGCCCGGTCCAGTTCGGCATAGTCGATCGAGCTTTCCCTGAGGCGTACCGCCTCGGCCGTGGGCCGAGTCGCCACCGTACGTGCCAGTTGGTCAGCGAGAGTGGACAACGGCTCGACCTCCCGCCCCCGTCGCAGGTCGGCGCGCGCCTCCGGTGACGCCCAGCCGTTCGGCCATCACGAGACGTTGGATGTCCGTGGTCCCGGAGGAGATGCGGGTGCCGAGAGCATCGCGCAGGTTCCTCTCGGCGTCCCGCTCCTTGGTGTAGCCGAGTGCGCCGAATATCTGCATCGCGTCCTGGAACGTGGCCACGGCCGCTTCGCTGACCTGCATCTGAGCGGCCTCGGAGTAGACGGACGGGCCGGCCTTGGCAAGGTCCCAGCCGGCCCGGTAGGTCAGCAGCCTGGCCTGTTCCAGGCGTACCCACATGTCCACAATGCGGTTCGACACGGACTGGAAGCGCCCGATCGGCTGTCCGAACTGCTTGCGACTGTGCGCGTACTCGACGCACTCGTCGATCTGGCGCCGCATCGTGCCCAGCAGGGGGGCGAGGAGCAGGGCCCGCTCCCAGGCCATCGTGGTGGCGAGTATCCGTGAGCCCTGCTTCTCGGCGCCCAGCCGCCTGGAGACCGGAACGGACACGTTCTCCAGCGTGAGTTCGCCCCACGGCGCGGTGCGCAGTCCGGACTTCTCGAACCGCGTCTCCACCGACACCCCGGGCTGATTCCGTTCGACGATGAACGCGGTGACCCCGGTGAAACCGAGCTCGGGGTCGAGGGTGGCGTGGACGACGAAGACATCGGCGATCGGGGCGTTGGTGACGAACCGCTTGCCGCCGTTGAGGACGTACCGATCACCGTCCCGGGTCGCGGTCATGGCCAGGGCCATGGCGTCCGAGCCGGACCCCGCTTCCGTGATCGCGTGGGCGCCGATCAGGGAGCCGTCCCCGAGCCCGGTCAGGTAACGCCGCTTCTGTTCGTCCGTGCCGAACACCATGACGGGCAGCGCCACTGCCCAAAGGTGCGCGCCCAGGCTGATCAGCAGACCGTTGTCGGGACAGCCGTGGCCGAGGCCTTCCATGGCGATGGCGCAGGTCAGCGGATCCCGCCCGGCACCGCCGTACGCCTCGGGCAGGGGGAGGGCGAGGACGCCGGCATCCGCGCAGCGCTTCCAGTCCCCCTCCTGAAGGCGCTGGGATCTGTCTCGCTCCTCCAGGTCGTGGCCCAGTTCGGTGGCGCCCAGGATCCGCAGGCGCTCGTGGAGCTCGGCCTGCTCCTCGGTCCAGTCCAGGTTCATCAGGACGCCCCCAGGGGGGCCTGGTCCGGCAGCGCCGCCAGCGAGGCGGCGATCTGCTCGTCGGACACCGGGTGGTCCTCCAGGTCCCCCGCCAGGAACTGCTGGTACGCGGAGAGGTCCAGGAGTCCGTGGCCGCTGACGTTGAGCAGGATCACCGCGGGTCTGCGCTCGGCCCGGGCCTTCACCGCCTCGTCGATCGCGCACCGGATGGCGTGGGCGGACTCGGGGGCCGGGATCACGTGCTCGGTGCGCGCGAACAGGGCGCCCGCTTCGAACACGGCCTTCTGCCCGTAGCTGACCGCCTCGAGGAGGCCACGGTCGTAGAGGGCGCTGACCAGGGGTGCCGCACCGTGATACCGCAGACCGCCCGCGTGCACGCCGGGGGCGGCGAAGGTGTGGCCGAGGGTGTACATCTTCGTCATGGGAGTGCTGCCGGAGAGGTCGTTGTAGTCCCAGGCGTAGCGTCCGCGCGTCATCTTGGGACACGCCTCGGGCTCGACGGCCACCAGCCTGGTGTGCACTCCCTCGCGCAGCCTCTCCCTGTGGAAGGGGAAGGCCAGGCCCGCGAAGTTGCTGCCGGCTCCCATGGCGCCGATGACGACATCGGGGAACTCCCCGGCACGCTCCATCTGGAGCAGTGCCTCTTCACCGATCACCGTCTGATGGAGCAGCACGTGGTTCTCGCCGCTGCCCACCGCGAAGCGTCCACTGGGCACCGTCCGGGCGTACTCCAGCGCCTCGGCATTGGCGATCGCCAGGCTCCCGTGACTGTCCGGCTGCTTGGCGAGGAGCTCCTTGCCGGCCTCGGTGGTCGCACTGGGGCTGGCGAGCACGCGGGCCCCGTGCAGTTCCATCAGCACCCGCCGGTACGGCTTCTGGTCGTGGCTGACGCGGACCATGAAGACGGTGAGGCCCAGACCGTACATCTGGCAGGCCATGGACAGGGCCGTGCCCCACTGCCCGGCGCCGGAACCGGTGGACAGCTCCTGCACCCCGGCCTTCCGGTAGAAGTAGGCCTGCGCGACCGCGGTGTTCAGCTTGTGGCTGCCCGACGCGTTGGCGCCTTCGTACTTGTAGTAGATGTGAGCGGGCGTGTCCAGGGCCTGTTCGAGCCGGTGGGCGCGCACCAGGGGCGTCGGACGCCAGCGCTGGTACTGCTCCCGCACCTCGTCGGGGATCTCGACAAAGCGTTCACGTCCGACGCTGCCCCGGTACATGGACAACGGAAGGTTGAGCGCCACCCCGTTCGAGCGGTGTTCCTCCGACTCCCCGAGGGGACGGAGCCGACGTACATCGGATTCCTGGACGTCGACATCCGCGAGGATGTTGTACCAGTGGGTCGGGGTATCACTCTCGTCCAGCAGGAAACGATTCCGTTGCGCCTTCATGCGGAACCTTCGGGCGACTTGTCACGAATGCTTCGGCGAAGCAGCTGCATCAGGTCTCCGACAGTCCGGAGGTCGGCTTCCATGACATCCTCGTCGTCCAGCTGCACATCGAACTCGCCTTCCACGGCGAGCAGCAACTGGAGCATGCTGAGAGAGTCGAGCTGAATCCGTGGAGAATAGAGCGACATGTCGTCGCCGATGTCTTCCGGATTCAAGCGAAGGCCCAGGACATCGACCATGATCTTGCGTGTTCGGATCGCTATCTCTTCACCTTCGTCGTGCACTATGAGACCCCTGTCTCTCGTGGCGAACTACCGCAGGGCCAGTCGCGCGCGGACGTCACCGACGACTTCCGGCTCCTGCCCCATCAGATAGAAGTGCCCACCCGGGAAAATGCGCAGATTGAATTCGGCGGAAGTGAGGTCACTCCACGCGGCCGCCCCCTCCCGCGGTACGTGCGCGTCGGCGGCACCCGCATAGGCCGTCACCGGAGTGGCCACGGGGGGCAGGCGAACCGGCCGGTAGGTCTCGACCAGCCGCAGATCCGCTCTGACGCAGGGAAGCACCAGACGCAGCAGATCCGGGTCCGCGAGCACGGCGTCGTCCATGCCCCCCAGCTCCGTGAGACCTTCCAGCATGCCCTCGTCGTCCCGCAGGTGCAGATCCCGCCGGCGCCGCGGCTCCAGCGGCGACACGCTCCCGGAGACGAACAGGTGCGCAGGCCGGGCCAGGTGGCGGGCCTCCAGGCGCCTGGTCACCTCGTACGCGACCGCCGCTCCCATGCTGTGACCGAAGAGGGCGACCGGCCGGTCGAGCACCGAGGTCACCACGTCGGTGATCCGGTCGGCGAGCGAGGTCATGTCGTCCACGCACGGCTCGTCGAAACGCTCCTGCCGGCCGGGGTACTGGACGGCGACCAGTTCCACGTCCGGGGGCAGCGTCTCGGTCCACCGCCGGAAGACACCGGCGGACCCGCCGGCGTGCGGAAAGCAGATCAGCCGCAGCCGTGGAGCGCGCACCGGCCGGTATCGCTTGAGCCAGGCGTCCGCAGTACGTCGCACCGGCACGGCTGGTATCACTGATGCCCTCTCCCTCCGATAACGAACACCTCGCCCATTTCTGCTGCCGGAGCATAGCCTGTGTTCGGCGGAGCGTCACCAGTGAAAAGTCTTGCGGCAGTTGGCAATTCAGACTGCCTCCAGGCGGGCCGGTGTACCGTGCGTAGAGTGGCCCTGCCGGTATCGGCGCACACCGACGATGGAACACATACCCCCGAGGCAAAATCGCCGCACCACGGCATCCTGGTTCTGCGACGTGCAATGGCCGGGCCCACTTCCGGCAGTCGCCCCCGTGCATCATGCCGAAATGCCGTGGTGCGAACACCGGGTGTCCATGCGGCGGCCGTGGGCACTCGGGCGCCTTCTTCCCGAATCATTCCATTGCCCCCATGGTGCCCGACTGAATCAGCTGCATATCGCGAGCCCAGAGGACTGAATGGCATGGTGGAAGCGGCATCCGCCCACGAAGGCACGAGAGAGTCGGCCCGCATCGGCAGCACCCCTCTGCGACCGCTGCGGATCCGGTTCGACGGCCGGTCGGTGAGGCTCTGGCTGAAGCTGGAGGCGGGAAACCCTTACGGATCCATCAAGGCTCGGACCGCACATGCCTTGCTGGCCTCGCTGGAGGCGAACGGCGAGCTCACGCCGGGGCGCAGGGTGGTCGAGTCCACGTCGGGCAATCTCGGACTGGCCCTGGCAGGACTGTGCGCGGCGCGCGGGTACCTGTGCACGCTCGTCGTCGAATCCAACACCCCCCGCAGCAGCATCGACCAGATGGCCGCCTACGGGGCGGAGGTGATCACCGTCCCGGAGGTCTCGGGGGGCAGAACGATCGACGCGCGGCTGGCCGTGGTCGCGGAGATCCTCGCCCAGGACGCCACGGCCGTGTGGACCAACCAGTACACGAACCCGGCCAACCCCGGTGTGCACGAGTCGGACACCGCGCCCGAGCTGGCCAGGGCCGCGCCCGAAGAGGGCTGGGACACGGTGGCGGTCGCGGTGTCGACCGGCGGGACGCTCGCCGGCATCTCCCGGTATTTCCGCAGGCACATGGCGGCCACCCGGATCATCGCGGTCGACGCCGTCGGCTCGGCGGCACTGGGCGGTACCGCGGCCGAACGCCCGTTCAAACTGGCCGGCTTCGGTTCCGGGAGACGGTCCGAATTCATCGAACGGCACCACTGGGACCACGTGGTCCGTCTCCGGGACGCGGACGCGGCCGACGCCTGTGCCCGGATTCGGAATCGGACCGGAATATCCCTGGGCGGCAGCGCGGGAGCCGCGGTGCTCGCCTCGGTCCTGCGGGCCATCCGCGACCCGGCGGCACGGGAACTCGTCTGCGTGTGCCCCGACAGTGCGGAAAAGTACACACAGCTGCTCCCCGGAAGGCCCGCCGGGGCCGGCCGAGCGGACGAGAGCATCGCCGAGGCCCTGGAGCTTCTGGACCTCGCACAACCCGACGAGACGCTGCCGAGAGAGCGAGCCCACGCATGACCACGACGTCCTCCGCACCGATCCGCTACCTCGACAGCGCCGATGTCGCGCGGCTGTGCGCGGACCTTCCGATCGTCGACCTGGTCCACGAGACGCTGCTGGCGGTCGGCCGGGGCGAGGCCGGCGTGACCCCCGAGGCCGCCCTCCGCTGGACGACCACGGCGGGAGATCCGGCCCGCAGCCTCATCCTCCCCGCCTGGACCGGCGACAACTACGGCTGCAAGATCATCAACGCGTCCCTGGGCAACCACCGGTACGGGCTGCCCCGGGCGGCGGGCCTGATCGTGCTCAACGATCCCGAGACGGCGCAGCCGGTGTGCGTCATGGAAGGCGGGCGCATCAGCGCGCTGCGCACCGCGGGGGTGTCGATGGCCGCCGTACGCGCCCTCCGCGGACGGGAGGGGGTCGAGAGCGTGGCCTTCCTCGGGTGCGGCCGACAGGCCGGGGTGCACCACGAACTCCTGACCTCGCTCTTCCCGGCCGTGGGCGAGTTCTGGCTGTACGACCACGACGCCGCGCGCGCCGAGGAGTTCGCCGACGCCGTCCGGGCGGCTGATCCGCGGGTCGCGGTGACCGTGGTGGCCCATGCCAGAGAGGCGGTCGAACGCGCCGGGCTGACGATCGCGGTGACCACGACGACCAAGCCCTACGTCGAGCTCGACTGGCTGCCCGCCGGGAGCATCTTCGTCAACGTGTCCCTCGACGATGCGGCCGAGAGCCTCCTTCTGGGCTGTGAGCACCTGTTCGTCGACGACTGGGACCTGGTGGTCGCCGACGAGCACCGGCTCCTGGGCGCGCTCGCGCGGGCCGGCCTGGTCAGCGGACCGGGCGAACCCGCCCCGAACGGTGGCCGGGCCGTCGACGCGGACCTTCCCGGCCTGCTCCGCGGCTCCGCCCCGCGGCCCATCGGCGAACACGACCGCACGGTGGTCAACCCCTTCGGCATGGGTGTCCACGACATCGCCCTTGCCGCCGCGGTCCACGCCCGCGCGATCGATACGGGGCGGGGGATCCCACTGCCCCGGTGATCCCCGGCGGCGCGGGGACGGGCACGAGGTTCACCCCATCGGAAAGGACCACACGGCATGACCGACTCGCACATCGCTTCCGTCCGCGAGTACTACGCCCGCGTCGACGCCGGCGACATCCCCGGTCTCCTGGAGCTGTTCGACGACCAGGCCGCCTACGCCCGCCCCGGATACCCGGTGCTGCACGGCACGGATGCGCTGTCGGCCTTCTACCGGGAGACCCGGGTCATCGCCGAGGGCAGGCACTCGCTCGTCGACGTGGTGTCCAACGGCGAACACGTCGCGGTACAGGGCCGGTTCAGCGGACGTCTGAAGGACGGCAGCGCCTCCGAGGTGCGGTTCGCCGACTTCTTCCACTTCAACGAACGCGGCCTGATCAAGCGGCGGGACACCTATTTCTTCCGGGCGGCCGTGTGAGGCGGCCGTAACGGCGGTTCCGGTCCCGGGGCCGGGGCTTCCCACGGTGTCCCGCCGGAGCACCTGCCGCCCCGCGCGGTCCGGCCGGTGCTCCACGATTCCGGCCGGCCGGAGCCCTTCACACGGTACGCGTCGTGGCCGGCGGCGATTCCTCGTCGTCCCCCGCTCCGCCGCGGTCGCCGGCCGCACGGTACGGCCCCCTGGCGTCCGTTCGACGACGGAGCGTGCAGCCCCACCGAAAGCGCGTCGACGGTGCCGGGAGCCGCCGGCGGGGTCGGGGACCGGCGCGGTGGCTGACGCCCCGTTTCGGTCCCCGATCCTGCTCGGAAACCCCCTGCCCGGCGGCTGCGGGGGCATGGCGCACGCGTGGGCCGCGCTAGCAGGGCATGCGGTTCGCCGCGAGAGCCGCGTGCGCAGGCCGAAGCGCCCGCAGATGGACACGCGTCAGGGGCAGAAAAGAGTACTCGCCACCCGGCCGGGACGGCCGTTCGAGGACCTGTTCGTTGACCAACGTCTCCAGCAGGTCCTCCGCTTCCCGGGCCGGGCACCGCAGCCGGCAGGCGGCCCTCGACAGCGTGAAGGGGGCGGTTTCCTCGGCAAGCACCTGCAGTGCCTGCCGTAGACGTGGGGTGAGCGACAGCAACACCGAGTCGAGCCGGTCCCGGACGCGCACATCGCCGATCGCGAGCTCGGGCAGCCGACGCTCCTCGTTGCTCAGGTGTTCCGCGAAGCCGGCGAGTTCCCAGCGTGGTCTTGCGGCCAGACGCAGTCCGGCGATGCGCACGGCCAGGGGCAGATCACCGCAGAGGGAAGCGAGCCGGTTGGCGGCTTCGCGTTCCTGCACCACCCTGGCTTCACCGATGAGATTGGCCAGCAACTCGAGCGACTGGCGTCTTCGGAGCGCCGGGATTCTGATGTGGCGGACCCCGTCTCCCAGGGCCGACAAAGGGGTTCGGCTCGTGACCAGGAGCGCGCTCGTCGTTCCGGAAGGCAGCAGGGGGCGAATGGACTGCCCCTCGGTCACGTTGTCGAGGACCACCAGGACGCGGCGTTCCCGGAGAAGAGTCTGGTACATCTCCACACGCTCGCGGGCATCGACCGGGACCGCATGCGCCGGGACGCCCATCGTCCTGAAGAAGCTGTCGAGCAGAACGTGGATCTCCTCCGGGCTCCCCGATGCCATTTCCGCCCGGAAGACACCATTGCGAAAGTGCGGCCGAAGGAAACTCACCGCCCGTGTGGCGGTTGCGGACTTTCCCGCACCGGCCGGGCCGTAGAGGGCAACGACCAACGGCGCCTCGCGTCCCCCCGCTCCCCCGCCGCGTGACAGGTGCTGCACCGTTCGGTGCAGCTCGGGGCGGTCCACGAAGGCGCCGGCCGTATAGGGAGGCCGAGGTGTGTCCGCGGGTGTCGCCGCGGGCGCAGGCGGTGCCGTGACACCGGGATCACCGTCCGCGCGCAGTATGGAAGCCTGTGCCTCCCGGAGCCGGGCTCCCGCTCCGATACCGCTCTGCCTGCGCAGCCTCATGTCGATCGTAGTGAACAGCTCCAGCGCCTCCGCCCGCTGTCCTGCTCCCGCGAGCGCCGTGATGAGACTGGCGTGGAGCCCCTCGTGCAAGGGGCTGCCGAGTGCGACCGGACCTATCTTCTCTATGACTTCCCCGTACTCCTCCAGCGAAATTCCGAGTTCGGCGAAGCGTAAGGCCGAGCCGATCCGCTGAGCGGAGGAATTAATGGCCACCGGGTGAGAACACAAACTCGGCGACGTCCCCTCCAGCACATTTCCCCGCCACAGCGACAGCATGTCGCCCAGCAGGGAGAATTCCGTCGCCGCCTGGTTGGCGTTCTGGGCTTGCTGCGCCCTCTCGCCCAATCTTCGGAATTCGAGCAGATCCAGCTGGTCGTCGTTGATCTGAAGCTCGTAGCCGGTGGCCCGGCGCAGCAGCGCCATGCCGCCGTCCTTGGCCGAGTCGTGAGCCTTCAGAATCAACCGTATTCGGTACACATACGTATGGACCAACTGATCGAAGGAGTCCGGTATGTCATCGCCCCACAGGAAGTCGACGATCTCGTCCCGCTCGGTCACTTCGTTGGCACGCAACGCGAGCAGACCCAGCAGCGCCTGTTGTTTGGGGGTTCCCAACGGGACCCTGACCGGACCGCGGAAGGCGGAGAGGCCGCCCAGGACGCGAAGAACCAGAGGTTCGTCCTCCGCCTGCGATTCGCTCTGCGAAGGCATGGGATCACTCACCAGATCAGGATGCTCCGCCAGGCCGAGCACTTCCATCAGCCGCCGCAGCGAGCTCTTTCTCGGCGAGCGCACCCTGCCCTGTTCGATCTCGCGAAGCGCTCTGAGACTGATCCCGGCTCTGTGCGCCACGACGCGTTGACTGAGCCCACTACGGTTCCGTGCGTTTCTGATGATGGAGCCGAAATTTTTACCAGGAGTTGATACGCTCTGCAGTACCACTATCACCGACCCCTTTCGTGAACTTTTCCACCAAACGGCCACATTCCCCCGGCGAACCACCTCCGTCCGCGCTTGGCACTTCCGGCGCTTTCTCGGCCGATGTCGGCGGACTCGGCCCTTTCGGGAGCCGCGCCCGTCCCTGTGGGTCGTCCGCGTCCGATCCGGCCTCGCTCCCGGGAACGGCGAGCGCGAGTTGCCCCGGGCTCGGCGTGTTCGGCTCCCGCTGGAGCACCGGTGCCCCCTGGGCGAGGAGCCGGGCGAACGATGGCTGCACACCTCGTCGGTCGTGGACAGGGGACGTTGGGCATTTCCCGGCGACGGATGCTCGCCGAGCGTGGTCGCATCGTGCGGATGGCGCCGCCGAGCCGGGCGGCCCCGAGTGCGGGCAAACGTAAAGTCCCCGGTGGGAACGGTCTTGCGACAGAAAGATCCGGCCGAGGGGCCTCATGTGTCGACCGGCGTCACACGCGCCGCCGTGCTCGATGTCCGGCGCGGTCCACCGGGGCATGGTCGGCGCCCGGCGCGGACGCCGGACCCTGGGCTGCCGTGCGCAGGCCGTCCCGATGCCGCGCCGGAGCGGGCCACGGGCCCCACGACGCAGGCCCGTGACGGTCCGAAAGAACCGGCACCGTGGAGGTCGTCTCCACTGGACGGCCACTCCGGGTCCCCCGGCAAGCCCCGGCCTCGAGCACGGTGCACGAGCACCCGCCACCGCGGTCTCATCGACGCGCTGAACCACCTCGCGACCGACCGGGCAGCGTCCTCGCCCCGGTGGGCCTGGGCCACGAGAACGCCGGAGACGGCTTCCGCCGTCCGATCAGGAATCCGCAGGCGGTGAGCTCACCGGTGCCCGGCGGGCATTCGATCGGATCGCCCGGGCTCTCCACGGGGTGCGGGCGCGCGAACTCCCCGCTCAACGTCACGTCCAAGGCCCTGTGGAGGGCCGGCCCGGATCCCGGCCTCATTTCCGGACCACCGACGCAGTCCTCGCCCTGGTTCGACTCGCGTACGACCGCACCATCCAAACGGTCACGCACGGCCGCGATCGCTTACCGGGAAAGGCTCGTTCCTCGATCTCCTGTGCTGCCGACCGACACGAAGGGTTCTCACAGGAGCCGCACCGCCATACCTTTCGGAGGGAATTCGAATCAGCGTCTCCGCTATTTCGAGTCGGATTTTTCCTGCGCTTCGGAATGCGCTTCGAAAGGCTAAGTCGGACTGATATTCCTGGGTTGGACAGCGGCCTTTTCCAAGCCGTTGGGAAATTAAACGGACTCCGCCCGAGCCTATCTCGGACATCTTCGGATACCACGGGGCAAACTGGAGCCGGGCAGTCCCTGTGGCGCATGCATGCATACTCTCCCCATGAGCTTGTGCGTGCAGTCGTCAGAATTTATGTCCGACGTTCTGAATACTGCTATATACAGTTCCCGCCTGTCAACGATCTTTTTCGACCATCAAACGATCATCGACAGAGGGTGACTACACACAAGACGTCATCCGCCTTTCAACCATTGGGCGCACACTCTTGAGGGTTGTCACTCGGAGGTCGTTTTCTCCCGATGTTTCATCCCTGAATTGGCGTTTGTTCCAATGATGTCGGACCACGCCGGGAGGCGGTCCACGGAGCGGGACGGTGCCCGGCCACGGCCACTCGTGAGGACGACCGGGCC
>NZ_BAAASZ010000005.1:0-29505 GCF_039533145.1 Streptomyces macrosporus | reverse complement strand
GCCCGCTTCGGGCCGTGTGTGGTGAGCCGTGTGTGGTGGGCACACAGGCGCCGTGGCGGGGAGCGCGGACCGGACAGGGCGTGCTCCGCCGTCAGCGGACCACCGTGAACTGGGCGGTCTGACCGTGCTCGCCGTGCGGCCTGCCGTCCGGGGCCGGTATGAAGTCGACCAGCGTGTACACCCCGGGATCGAGATCCACCAGGGACAGTTCGCTGCCGCCGTTCTCCTGGGCGATCGTCACCACGTCCTCCTGGGACAGCCTGCCGTTGAACAGGTCCGCCCCCACCGCGCCCTCCGGGAGCCGGAGCAGAATCGCCTCGTGCCGTTCCTCGCCCACGTTCTCCAGCCTGAGCACGACCTTCCCGTGCGGGGCGCGAATCACCGTGCGGTCCATGCGGAAGAAGTACTCGCCCATCTCCACCCTCACCTCCTCGGCCGCGTGCGGCACCGGGGAGGGGAGCGCGTCGAGCCGGTTGAGCTTGAGGAAGCCGTCGGCCCGGTCCGGCCACCACGTCATGCGGGCACGCGCCAGTTGGTGCCCGTAGGCGAGGTAGGTCAGCTCGGTGGTGAAACTGCCGTCCGCGTACTGCCGCATCTCCCCGATCCGCAGGCGTTCGATCCGCAGTCCGCCCAGTACCCGGGGGACCTGGCGGTAGCTCGTCTGCCCCATGAAGTTCCTGACGAAGTTCGCGGTGAGCAGCGGGGCCGCGCGCAGGTGGTCCCCGGCGTTGATGCAGGCGACGAATCCGCGCACGCCGGAGACGACCCGCTCGCGTGTGGCCCGGTCCACGACCGGCCATGACGCCCCGGCCGGGGCGCTCTCGCTGCCCGGGTCGACGACCAGAGGCTCGTCCGCGGGAGGCAGCGGCGGCGCGCTGCACCGCTGCGCTGCGAGGACAGTGCGCGACCTCTCGTCCTCCGCATGAGCCGTGGCGGGCGGGAAAGCGGCCACGACGGCGAGGACGGCTGCTACGGACAGGTGCTTTCGCATGGTTGGGACCCCCGTCTCCTGGCTTTCTCCTCCGAGAGCCAGGGTCCCGGTGCCGTGAGGCGCGTTCCATCCGGAATCGCCCGGAGTTCTCCCCGAGGCGTCCCCGGAGGCGCCCGTACACGAGGAGGGTTCCGCCGTGGCCGGGGAAGCCGGTGACGGGTACCGTCCACGGCCGGGACGGCACCGCACTCGGTTCCGTTCCCCGTGTGGGGAGGGGCCTCGGCCGGCCGCACGGCGGGCCGAGACCGGCCGCTCGGCGTGGTCGAGGACCGCCTTCTCGAACTCCGCCGGCCGGGCGTCGAACTCCGGGCTGGAGACGTCCGTCTTCTCCGGCTCCATCAGTGCGCCCCCACCGGGCTCGCCCGGACCGTCAAGACGACGGAGGGGGCACGCGCCGAACTCTCCCGCGCACCACGGGGTCGGCGTCGGCACCTACCTGGCGCCGGCATCACCGTCGGCCGGTGGCTCGACATCCGGCCGGCGAGGGCGGTACGCGACGCCGAGGAGGAAACCGAAGGCCCCGCCGACCGACTGGACGATCACGGTCGTCACGACCCGGCCGGACTCCGGTGTCTTCGGTGCCCTCGCGATGACGGTTCTCACCAGGACCCGCCCCGGAGAGCCTCCGGGGGCGGGCCGCACGCGGCCGGCACTCCCGTCGCAGCTCGCCGTCGTCGCCGGTCAGAGCCGTGTTTCCTAGCCTGTCCCGGATGTCGGGAGTTCGTGCCCTCGGGTGCGGCGGTGGCGCCGGCCGGTGCGTAGGCGAGGTGGTGGGCGATCTCCTCCGGGCGGGCCGGGCTGCGGCGGGCCGGGCCCCGGCGCTGGTGAGCGGGATGATCGCCGTCGAGGTCGTCGCGACGGGAGTTCTCGAAGGTCGTGGGGCGGTGTCGGGCCGGCAGTCCCTCCGCACCGAAGGTCGGAGCGGAGCCGAAGGCTCGTCAGGGACAGTCACCGCGTGTATTTTTTGGCCATGTCACCCGTGTCCCAGGCCGGTCCTCCCGTTCCCTTACCCCGCCGCTTCCAGCGAGTGCTGGTGATCGCCGCCCATCCCGACGACGCCGAGTTCAGTTTCGGGGCCACCGTCGCCCGTCTCGTGGACGAGGGCGCGCGAGTGACCTACGTGGTCGTGACCGACGGTGCGCAGGGCGGAGAAGACCCGGACGAACCGGCGGAGGAACTGGTCGCGACACGGTACGCGGAACAGCGGGAGGCCGCGCGCGTACTCGGTGTCGCCGACGTCGCGTTCCTCGGCTTCCCCGACGGGTCGCTCGCCGACACGCCCGAGCTTCGACTGGCGCTGACCCGGGAGATCCGCCGGCATCGCCCCGACCTCGTCCTCACCCATCAACCGCTCCGGTCGCTGCAGTTCCCGATCGGCGCGTCACACCCCGACCACCTGGCCGTGGGGCAGGCTGCGCTGAACGCCGTCTATCCCTACGCGCGCAACCCCCGTGCTTTCCCCGAGCTCCTGGCCGAGGGGCTACCCGCGCACCGGGTGGCCGAGGTGTGGGTACCGGGCCACGAGCACACCGACCTCCTGATCGACGTCGGTCGCACCGCTGAGCGCAAAATCACGGCCATCCTCGCTCACCGCAGTCAATTCCGCGGCTCCCGGGATCCGCTCACGGACGTCCAGTGGGTGATCGATCGGATGCGCGGGAACGGCACGGCCCTCGGACGTGAATACGCCGAGGCGTACAAGCGCATCATCACGGACGCGGCCGCTGCCGCCGGCCCGACTCCACCCACCCGACCGCGGGACGGCGAGGTGCCGGTTGTGTCACCGTGACGTGAGGGTGCGTGGCGGCGGGGCCGTCGGTCACGTGCGTCGCAGGTGACTCGGTGCAGCGAAGAACTGCACCACCACGAAGGCGATCGCCAGCGCGGCGGCCGGCAGGAGGACGCTGGCCCCCATCGCCTCGGCGAACGGGCCGCGCAGCACTTCGGGCAGAGGCCCGGTGGATTGCGCGGCGCCCTCGCCCGCCCCGGTCGGCGACGCGGAGGCGAACTGCTCGAACCTGCTCTCGATCTGGTGCTGCATGAACACCCCGACCGCGGCGCTGCCCAGCACGGCACCCACCTGTCGGGTCATGTTGTACACACCGGACCCGGCGCCGGCGAGCCGCAGCGGGAGGTCGCGGTTGGCGGTCGCGGTCAGCGGGCCCCAGATGAAGGCGCTGCCGACGCCTATCAGTGCGATCGGCGCCAGGACTTCGATCACCGGGGTGGTGTCGTGCGCCGCGAAACCGAGCCAGACAAGGGCCGCGGCGGTGACGGCGAAGCCGAAGCCGGTCAAGTGGCGCGGGTGCACCTGGTCGGCCAGCTTGCCCGCCGGTGCCGCCAACGCCCCGGAGAGCACGGCCAACGGGATCAGCAGCAGGGCCGCGCGTGTGGGGCTCAGCCCCATGGACTTCTGCGCGAACAGCATCAGCGGGATGGACATGCCGGTCAACGAGAAGCCCATGCAGACGATGGCCAGGTTGGACAGGGTGAAGTTGCGGTCCCGGAACAGGGTGAGCGTCATCAGCGGCTCCGCCGCCCGCGACTGCCACCACACGAACACCACCAGTGCCACGATGCCGGCGATGATGAGTCCCCACACCGTGATCGGCAGCGGCCCGATGTCCCGGATGTGCCCCCAGTCGTGTCGCTGCCCCTCCTGCAACCCGAAGGTCAGCAGGAACAGGCCGAGCGCGCTCAGCAGGATTCCCGGGTAGTCGATCCGATGCCGGTGAGTGGGCAGGTTCGGCACCAGGACCATCGCGGCGATGAAGGCGATCACACCCACGGGAACGTTGACGAAGAACACCCATTCCCAGCCGAGACCGTCCACCAGGATGCCGCCGGCCAGCGGTCCCACCAGGATCGCCACCCCGGCCATCGAGCCCCACAGGGCCATGGCGGTACCGCGCTTGTCCGGCGGGAAGGTTCGGGTGATCACGGCCATCGTCTGCGGTGCCATCAGCGAGGCACCGAGACCCTGCACCACACGCGCCGCGATCAGCATCTCCACGGTGTGCGAGACACCGCACCAGGCCGAGGCGGCGGTGAAGGTCACCAGACCGATCAAGTAGAGGCGCTTGGGTCCGAACATGTCACCGAGCCGGCCGGCCAGGAGCAGCGGCACGGTGTAGGCCAGTAGGTAGCCGCTGGTGACCCAGATGACCGAGTTGAGATCGGTCTTCAGGTCCCCCCAGATGGCGTCGGTGGCCACCGAGACGATGGTGGAGTCCACCAGGATCATGAAGATGCCCACTATCAATGCCCACAGCGCGGGCCAGGGGCGGTAGCCGGAGGGCAGCCCGGGCATGGTGCCCGGCTCGGTGACCGCTCCGGAAGTCGTTGCGGCGTCGGATTGCACGTTGGGAGCCTTCCCATCGGTGGTGTCTGGTCGTTGAGTCGACCTCGGATGTCCAGCGATCGAGGCGATCTGAGAGGCGATCGGCAAAGGCGCCCCTGGCCTGCAAGGACGTGAGTGTCCGGGTCGTATCCGACGCAGGGGCGGGAACACCGTCCGGGTGAAGGCTATCGGGAAGGCCCACGGCAGGGGCGTGATCGGGCACGCGGGACGGCACCCCGCCCAGGGCGGAACTCCGGGCGCACCTCGCCGAGTTCACCGTCCCGGCCGCGCGCCCGGGTGGGGCCGAGGGCATGCGCCTGCCCGCCAAGCCGACCGGGCGCGCCCGCCGCCGGCGCGACGAGTCGGGAAGGAGAGCGCCCGTGGTGATCACCGCCCGCTCGCCTCCGACGGATCGAGGCTCGATCGCGACCGGGTTGCGTCTCCCCGATCGTGACCTCGACTTCGGATGCCCACGGGAGGATAGTAGCCATGTACATAGTATCCATGTACTGTATTCCGGGTGAGTTCAGCAGCCGAGAGCGCCACGGCCGGGTTCCTGGTCTGGCGCTTGTCGATGAAGTGGCGGGTGGCCGTCGACCGAGCGGTCGCACCCTTGGGCCTGACCCATGCCCAGTACGCGTTGATGGCGTCGCTGTACGGCATGTGGCGCTCCGGGCTGCGCCCCAGTCAGCGTCGACTCGCCGACCACACAGGGCTCGAACCGCTGTACGTTTCCAAGCTCGCCCGCGCCCTGGAGGCCGCCGGACTCGTCGCCCGCACCCGGGACCCGAACGATCCGCGCGCCATGCAGCTGTCGCTCACCGAGCAAGGGCGCGACGTCACACGCCGCGCGATCAAGGTGGTCCAGGGCCTGCTGGACCAGTTGCTGGAGCCGCTCGGAGGACAGGACAGCCCGCGCGCACGGCGGTTCACCCGTGAGCTGACGGCCCTGCTCGACGCGCCTCTTGATCCGCACACCGACGACGAGGAGCAGTCATGACCACCGCCGCACCCACGGTCAATGGCCGGGTCATAGCACTGGCGCACCATGCCGGGCGTGCCCTCCTGGAGGGCGTGCTGGCCCGCCACGGCGCCACGTTCCACCAGAGTGTGACGCTCCGGGCCGTCGTGGTCGCGGGCGAGTCCATCGGCCGGGACGAGCTCGTCGGCGACGTCACCGGCTCGCTGAAGGTCGACGCGTCGGTCGTGCGCGGCGCAATCGAGGAGCTGACGGCCATGAAGCTGCTGGAAGAGGACCCGACGGAGGCGTCCCGGCTACGGCTCACGGACGCCGGACGGGAGCTGTACGAGAGCACCACCGCTGAGACCGCCGAGATCTCCGCCCGGCTGTACGCCGGTATTCCGGCCGAGGACCTTGCGATCGCGGGCCGCGTGCTGGCACTGATCACGGAGCGTGCGAACACCGAGTTGGCCGGCGCCTGAGGTTCCGTCTCGCCCATCACGAGTGGGTGGCGACGGTCCGGACTGTTTCGGCTCGTTGATCCCCCGCTCGACGGTGCGGCGCTCCTTGTACCGGTCCTTGTGGTCCTTCTTCTCCCGGATCACGTGCCGGATGCCGCGCCCGCGCAGCCGGCCGCGGATCTTTCCACGACCGACGCGAACCGGGCGCGGTCCCCCCTTCTCACGCTGCTCGCCGCATCGTGCTCCGCTCGGTGGAACTGCACGGCGTTCGGTGTCACGCCCGTCCAAGGACGATTCGACGCCGTCCATCCGCCGGCCTTCGTCCCCGCGGTCCACGTGAAGATCCACGACGGCGCGGCCGTGGGTCCTCTTCCATGTCGGGTCCGCGTCCCGCTTGCCCGAGTGGGAGTGGACCAACACTTCTCCACCCGAAAAACGCCTCCGACGACGGCGGGAACAAGAGCCTCGACAATCCTAATTCTCGCTGGTCAGAAGCGCCTTTCTTTGACTGATCATCTGCCGGACAGTCCGCTTCACACAAGATCGAAATTGCGCCTTGACACAAAGGGGTTACCTCGCGGCGAGCATGTGTAGTAGCCTGATCATCAGACTTAAGGCGCACTGGGGCGACACCAGTGCCCCCTAAGTCTTCCTAGGGGGGATACATGGCAATTACAATTGAGCCGCTCCGTCCGTTATTCGCGGCCAGAGTGACGGGCGTCGACCTGAGCCGGCCCGTTCCGGACGACGTCTTCGCCGAAATCGACGCGGCTTTTGCACGCCATGCGGTTCTGGTCTTTCCCGACCAGCCGCTCACGGACGAGCAGCAGATCGACTTCAGCAAGCGCTTCGGGCCGCTCGAGACGGCCCCGAACTACGCCGGGACGGCACTGCGTTTGCGGAACGAGTTGACCGATATTTCCAACCTCGATTACGAGGGACGGATTCTGGACCCCGCCGACCGCTTGACTCGGTACAACCT
Source organism: Streptomyces macrosporus (assembly GCF_039533145.1). Lineage (NCBI taxonomy): Bacteria > Bacillati > Actinomycetota > Actinomycetes > Kitasatosporales > Streptomycetaceae > Streptomyces > Streptomyces macrosporus. Next base: position 22,770 of record NZ_BAAASZ010000005.1, on the reverse strand, counting down.
GGGAAACCAGTTGTGGCACACCGACAGCTCCTTCAAAGCAGTGCGATCGAAATGCTCGCTTCTGTCGGCTCGCGAGGTCCCGCCGACCGGTGGAGAGACGCAGTACGCCGACATGCGCGCGGCTTACGACGCACTGCCGGACGAGCGCAAGAGCCAACTCGCCGGGCTCGTCGCGGAGCACAGCATCGCCCACTCGCGGCGCAAGTCCGGGTTCGACGACTTCAACAGCGACATCGCCACCACGCTGCCACCGGTGCCACAGAGGCTCATTGACTTCTACCCGCATTCCGGTCGCACGAGTCTCTACCTCGCCTCGCACGCCTCGCACGTGATCGGCTGGCCTGTCGAGCAGGGACGGGCGTTTCTCGAGGAACTGATCGAATTCGCGACCCAGGAACGCTTCGTCTACACCCATCACTGGAAGGTCGGCGACTTGGTGCTCTGGGACAACCGCTGCACCATGCACCGCGGTCGGCCGTACGACCTCACGCAGCGCCGCGTCCTGCATCGAACGACGGTCTCCGATATCGAGACGCCGTTCGAAAAGGCGGAACCGGCGACAGCGCAGTAGACCTTCTCGCGCCGGGTGCACGTGGGGTCGGCCCACGCGCACCCGGCTGGCACGCGGTTTTTCGGGACGTTTTCTCGACATCGGTCGCGACACCCCGGAACTGCGACACAAGGGGATCAAGCCATGAGCACGGGGGATTCAGCTATGAGCACCGCCGCGCGCCTGGTCATCGTCGGCTGCGGCCACATGGGGCTTGCGATCGTCCGAGGACTTCTCGGCGGACCAGCCGGCCGCGACCTCGTCGTCGTCGAGACCAGCTCCGAGCGACGCCAGGCGTTATCCGAGATCGACGGACTGTCGATCTCCTCTGAACTGGAGGTCGCCGAAGGCGACTTCGTCGTTCTCGCCATCCCACCGCAAGTCTTCGACGACTTCGCCGGCGCCGAGCGCCACAAGTTCACGCCGGAGACGCCTGTGTTGTCGGTGATGGCGGGCCTCACTGCCGGCTCCATTGCCAGGGCGTTGGGCACCTCGCAAGTCGTTCGCTCGATTCCCAACACTCCGTCCGAGGTCTTCGAGGGGATGTCGGTCTACTTCGCGGACCCGGCGGTGTCGGAGGGAACGATTTCGCAGGCGGACGCGCTGCTGAGGTCCATTGGCAGGGTGCTCAGAGTCGGCACCGAGGAACTGGTCGACGATGCCACGGCGATCTGCGGCGGTGGACCGGCGTTCGTCAGCTACATCGTCGACGCCTTCTGTCAGTTCGCCGTGTCCCGCGGTTTCACCGAGGCGGCCGGCCGTGAGATGGCGGTCCAGGTGTTCGGCGGAACCGCGACGTTGATAGCGGAGAGCGGCAAGCCGCCGATGCAGCTGTGCCATGAGGTGATGACACCGAACGGCACAACAGAGCGCGGGATCGCCTCGTTCGACGCGGCCGAACTGAAGGACTCCGTCCGAGCCGCGCTCACCGCGTCCGCGCAGCGTTCACGAGAGCTTGCCTCCTCCATGAGCGCGGGCGCACGCCTCGGTGGGATCGATGACTGAAGGACCGCACGACTGTAGTGGTGCCGCCGCGGTCTCCGAGCTCGCTTGCGAGACCTACGAGGCATGCTTCGACCTCGGACACCGTTTTCGCCTGCTCGACCGGCCGGGGACGTTCCGCGTCAGCCGAGCCGGTCTCGCGCTGGGGGACCATCTGGTCCGCAACCTCCGCGAGAGCGAGATCGCCGGCCGCATTCTCGAAATCGGCACCGGAAGCGGCGCGATCGCACTGCTGCTGCGCAACATGGGAGCCAAGTCGGTCACCGCCATCGACATCTCCGCGTCGGCGGTTTCCACTGCCAAGCAGAACGAACTCGAGAACTTCGGTGACTCCGTCATCGACTTTTGGCACGGCGACCTGTTCCCCGGCTCCGAGACCGGGAAAGAGGAACTCTTCGACCTCATCGTCTTCAATCCCCCGGGATGGCGCGCCCCGTCCGAACTCCTCAAGGCGGAACTGGACAGGAAACAGAGCTCGCTCAACCTCGAGGCAATGTTCTACGGGGACAGCGTCCTTCTGCGATTCTTGCAGCAACTGCCGGAGCACCTGGCGGACAACGGACGCGCGATCGTCGGCCTGAACTCGTTGCTCGGCATCTCCGACATCTTCGACGCTTCGCGTTCGACGCATCGACCGCGGGACAAGTCCACTCTCCATTCTCGGCTGCTGGAACGCATCGAGTTTCCGCTGCTGTTCTACACGGACGAGTGGCTGGAGATGCGCAACTCCTTGCTCGCCCAGTTCGAACAGGGCCGCCAAGAGTACGCGGCAACCTACGTGACCAAGGGCGAGACCATCCATTGGTTCTACGAAATCACCGAGGTCACCGTGAAAGCTCCGGCAACAGATCCCTTGTCGTCGCAGAGCCTCGAATCGTCTCGTCTCCCATGAGCGGCGCGATCACCCCGGCCATTCGCCCCGCCTACGACGTCGTGGTCATCGGACTGGGCATCATGGGAGCATCGGCACTCTTTCATCTCAGTCAACGGGGGATGAAAGTCCTGGGCGTCGAGGCTCACGGGCCGCTACACGATTTGGGTTCCTCGCACGGCCAGACGCGTATCTTTCGCCGCGCGTACTGGGAGGGCGAGCAGTACGTCCCGCTGTTGAACCGGTCCTATGCGGGCTGGATGGAACTGAACGACGCGACCCACGACACGATCGCCTTGAAGACCGGCGGCCTCTTTGTCGGTCCCCCCGATTCGGGGTTGGTCCAAGGTTCGCGTGAGACGGCGACACGATGCGGGATCGACCACGAGTACCTGGACGCGGGTGAGATCTCCCGTCGGTTTCCCGCTTTCCACGTTCGGGATGACGCAGTGGCCGTCTACGAGCCGGATGCACTGATGCTCTTCGCCGATCGAGCACGGCTCGGTTACCTGTCACGGGCGGCCTCCGGCGGAGCGCACATGGTCCACGGTCAAGCCGTCCGCTCGTTGAAACCCGAGGCCGGCGACGCCATCACGGTCTTCGGCGACGGGTGGCAGGTGAGTTGCGGCGCAGTCGTGCTGACGACCGGTGGCTGGATCGGCGATTTCCTGCCCGGCGAGATCGGCGCCCTGGTCACACCGATGCGCATCCCCGTCTACGAGTTCGACGTGGCGGAATCGTGCGAGCGCGACCACCTGCCCGGGCGGTTTCCGGTCTTCCTCTTCGAGGACGCCGAAGGGACGCTCGTCTACGGACTCCCCAAGTGGCGATCCGTCGATGGAGGACTGAAACTCGGCTTCCACAACCGGCAGTTGTCGCCCCTGGACGTCGACGGTGCCAGACGTCCGCCCACCGACGCGGAACGACGTGAACTGTGGCGGACGATCAAGGCGCTGTTGCCCGGGGTGCACAGCACAGGACGCGGTACCTCCTGCGTGTACACGATGTCGAGGGACGAGAGCTTCCTCATCGGACGGTCGCGGGAAATGGACGGCGTTGTCTACGCGAGCGCCTGCTCGGGGCACGGCTTCAAGTTCGCCCCCGGCATCGGCGAAGTGCTCGCGCAACTCGCGATCGACGGGCGTTCGACGGTGGACGTCTCGGCATTCGCCCCCGAACGACCAGGACCCCGACCGACCTCTGGCGCAGCCGGGAACTCGGCCGACGCCACTCACAGAGAGATTCCTGACACGTGACTATCGCTCCATGGGTTGACTTCATGACGCGTTGGAACGAAGGGAAGGTGACTTCGGGAGAACTCACCGATTGGCAGACCTCGGCCCTCCGGACGGTGCTCGGCCACGTCTACGACAAGTCGCCCTTCTACCGTCGGCGACTGGCGGGCGCGAACCTCGACATCGAGAACCTCGCGGACCTGGCGGAGATCCCCTACACGACGAAGGACGACCTCCGCGAAGCCCTGCACGACATGCTCAGCGGGACCGTGGCCGACGCTCAGTTCTACTTCGAGACGACGGGGACGACCGGCCGCCCCACCCCGTGTCCCAGGGCTGCGATCGACTTCGACCTCAATGTGCTGCCCCTCGCCCACGCCCTCGATCGGATCGTGCGGAAGCACTTCACCGACGGCGGTGAGCGTCCCGTCCTGGCCGTGGTCGCCCCCAACGACGTCCACGCGGCCTGCCTGAGCTTGTCCTTCGCGGCGAAGCAGCTGGGCATCGCGAAGCTGGATCTGTTCCCGATCACGCCGACCCTCGGGTTCGCCCGGTTCTTCGAGGTCCTCGTCGAGCTGCGCGTCAACATGATCCTCTGCTCGCCCGGCTTGCTGATGGCGCTGGCCGAGATGAGTTCGACATACGGCGTGGAGGTGCCGGACGACCTGTCCGTCAAAGTCCTCCTCACCACCGGGGAGATGTGCTCGGACGGCATGAGAGAGCTGCTCGCCGGGACGTGGAACGCCGAGGTCTACAACTTCATGTACGGCTCCCAGGAGGCGGGCTGCCCGGCGGTGACGCGGGCCGACGGCACGGTGGCGGCGATCGAGCCCACCTACCTGCTGGAAGTCCTCGACCTCGAGACCGAGACGACCCTGGGGTTCGAGGGCTACGGCGAGCTCTGCCTCACCACGCTGGTGCCCGGCCTCAAGCCGCTCATCAGGTACCGGACCGGTGACCTGGTCGAGATCGCCCCGGACCCCTCGGGGCATCGGACCGTCAAGGTGCTCGGTCGGGTCAAGGACATGACCGAGATCGGCGGCAGGAAGCGCAGCGCCGCCGAGATCGACAACGTCGTCCTGGCCGACCCGGAACTCATCTACGGGTACGAGATCGAGGTGCACTCGGAGGGCGGTGAGGACCGGGTGCTCGTGCGGGTCAAGGCCAAGGAGGGCGCCGACCACGAGGAGCTCAAGGCGCTCGTCGCCGACCGGCTGACGACCGCGTTCGGCGTCCCCGCGGAGGTCAGGAGCCACCCGCTGCTCGACTTGAAGAGCGCCACCGGCGGCTGGGTGAGCTGGAAGACGGCCCGCATCAAGGATCTGCGCATTCAGGAGGCGGACGACATCGAGGTCCGTTCCGCCGCCGATCTGGCCCGAGCAGTCGAGCAGGCGATCTGACATGACCGACCACATCCTGACCGGCGCGACCGGCTTCGTCGGCAGCCACCTGCTGGCCGACCTCCTCTCCGACGACACGACCGGCAGCGTGTACGCGCTGGCGCGCGGCAACTCGCGGCATTCGGCCGTCGAACGCGTCCACAAGGCGCTGGAGGTCGCCGGGCACGACCTCGCTCACGACCGGCGGCGCATGACCGTGGTGGAGTCGGAACTCACCGAGCCGCTGTGCGGGGTCGCGCCCGGCTCCACCCCGCGCGGCGACGGGCCGCTCGTCTTCTGGCACCTCGCGGCTTCGTTGCAGTGGCGGCGGGGGCTGCGGGAGCGGGTGTTCCGGACCAACGTCGACGGCACCCGGCACGCACTGGAACTGGCGGCGAGTCTCGGTGCGGACCTCTTCGTGTACGTGTCCACCGCGTACACCTGCGGAACGTTGCACGGCGACGTTCCCGAGGCGCTGCACCGGCCCCCTGCGTTCAGCAACGTCTACGAGGAGAGCAAGAACGCGGCGGAGCACCTCGTGGCCGAGTTCGGGGGACCGCGGAGCCTGATCCTGCGCCCCTCGGTGGTCGTGGGGACATCCCACGACCACCGGCCCAGCGGAAGTTACACGGGCCTCTACGGCTACCTGAGCGAACTGCGCAAGTTCAGGGAGATGCTCGGCGACTCCGACGAGTCCGTCCGCTTCACGGCGGACCGGAGCACCCGCATCTCGTTCATCCCGGTGGACCACGTCGTGGAGGACTCCCGCGCGATCGTGGAGGCCGAGCTGACGACGCCGCGCCGGAGCATCTACCACGTGAGCGCGCGATCCGAATCCGCCGTCGGCGAGTTCACGGACTACATGCTGAAACTGCTCGGGCTGGAGGATCGGCTCTTCATCGTCGACGACGCCTTCGAGGACCCTTCCACCCTCGAGCGCTTCTTCGCGAAGCGGATCGAATTCTTCGCCGACTACCTGCGCAGGGAGAAGCGGTTCGTCCGGAGTGTGGGGCCGGAGCGTTCCCTCCCCTTCCACGAACTCACGAGGTTCATCGACGCCGAGAGCACGCTGTGAACGTCGCGGAGCACCTCGTCGCGAGACTCGTCGACGAAGGCGTCGACGTCGTCTTCACCGTGCCCGGCGAGCAACTGGACCCCGTCTTCAAAGCGCTCGCCGACACCGGGATCCGGGTGGTGCACGCCCGGCACGAGCAGGCCGCGGCGTTCATGGCCTACGGTTACGCCCGATCCAGCCGGCGAGTCGGCGTGTACACCGTCATCTCCGGGCCGGGTGTGCTGAACTCCACGACCGGGCTGGCGACGGCCTACGCGGGTGACGCCCGGGTTCTCTGCGTCACCGCCCAGATCGCCACGCCGTTGCTCGATCGCGGCCTGGGTATTCCGCACGAGATACCCGACCAGCTGGGTGTGCTCCAGTCCCTCACGGGGTGGGCGGCCCGGGTCGAGAAGCCGGGCGGGGCCACCAGCGCGCTCGACGAGGCCTTCCACCGCCTGCGGCACCACCGCCCTCGGCCCGTGGCGCTCGAGATCCCGACCGACGTGTTGGCCGCGGAGGTTGTCTCGCCCGACCCGTGGGTGGCACCGCCGGCGCCCCGGCCCCCGGGTCCCCACGCGATCGAGGCGGCTCGGGCGGCCCTGGCCTCCGCACGTGCTCCGATCGTCTTCGTCGGCAGCGGAGCACGCGGGGCGTCGGCGGAGATCGCCGCGTTGGCCGAGTCGCTCAAGGCGCCCGTCACGACAGAGCTGGGCGGCCGCGGGATCGTGAGCGACGAGCACGAGCTGTCGGTCTCCCTGCCCGTCGCCCACCGGCTGTGGCCGCACGCCGACGTCGTCCTGGCCGTGGGGACGCGCCTCCTCAGGCCGCAGGTCGAGTGGGGCGTCGACGGCCTGCGGATCATCCGCGTCGACCTCGACGAGGAGGAGATCCATCGGGTCTCCTCGCCGGAGGTGTCCCTCGTGGGAGACGCGGCGGAAGTGGTCCGTGCCCTGCTGGACGGGCTGGAGCCGGTGGACGAGCGGGAGGAGTGGCTGGCCATGGCGGCGGACGCGCGGCGCGGCGTGGACGTCGAGATCGCCCGGCTGACCCCTCAGGTCGACTTCGTCGGCGCGATGCGCAGCGCCCTCCCGGAAGACGGCTTCTTCGTCGACGAGATGACCCAGGTGGGTTACGTCGCGCGAGTGGCGTTCCCGGTGCTGAGGCCCTCGACCTATGTGCTCCCCACCTATGTCGGGGCCCTCGGCTTCGGTTTCGCCACGTCGCTCGGCGTCAAGATCGCCCATCCCGAGCGGGCGGTCCTGTCCATCTCGGGTGACGGAGGGTTCCTCTTCACGGCGGCGGAGCTGGCGACCGCGGTCCAGCACGGCATCGGGGTCGTCGCCGTCGTCTTCAACGACGGTTCCTTCTCCAACGTCAAACGTTCGCAGCTGAAGTTCCTGGACTCCACGATCGCCACGGAACTGCACAACCCCGACTTCGTCGGATTCGCCGAGGCGTTCGGCGCGGTCGGTGTCCGCGCGGACGGCCCGGAACAACTGAAGACCGAGATCGAGAGGGCTTTCGCCCGCCCGCGGACGCCGACGGTGATCGAGGTTCCCGTCGGCGACATGCCGAACCCGTGGCCGTTGATCCGCCTGCCGCGAGTTCGGTGACAGCCCCCACCGCGATGCGTCGTCCGGCCCTCACCGGACGGCGCCCCCAGCCGCCAAGGAGAGAACCGCCATGTCCGCCTCGCAGAACGTCCCACCCTTTCGCCCGGCCCTGGCACACATGCGGACTCAGGAGATCGTGCGGATCGCGCGTCTCTGTCAGGAGTACCCCGACGCCATCAGCCTCTGTTTCGGGGAGTCGGACCTGCCCACGCCGTCGGTCGTGCGCGAAGCCGCAGAGCTCGCCATGGCGCAGGGCAAGACGACCTATGCGGATCGGCGGGGAGTCGCGCCGCTGCGCCAGGCGATCCAGGATTACCACCGCCGGACGCACGGCATCGAGGTCCCTCTGGAGCGGCTGTCGGCCACGTCCTCGGGGATGACCTCCATCATGATCTCCTTGCAGTGCCTGGTGGAGCCCGGCGACAACGTCGTGGTCGTGGCTCCGGTCTGGCCGAACATCGTCATCGCCGTCGAGGCCATGGGGGCGTCCGTCCGGTTCGTCCGGCTGGACGCGGACACCGGGGCCTGGTCGCTCGACCTCGGCCGCGTGGAGGCCGCCTGCGACGATCGGACGCGCGCGATCTTCGTGGCCTCGCCGGGCAACCCCACCGGCTGGACCATGACCTCCCGGGAGCAGCGTGAACTCCTCGACCTGGCACGGCGCCTGGGAACGTGGGTGATCGCGGACGAGGTCTACAACCGGATCGTCTACGACGGGTCGGTCGCCACGCCGTCCTTCCTCGAGGTCGCCGCGGAGGACGACGCCCTCTTCGTGGTCCAGAGCTTCTCGAAGACCTGGTCCATGACCGGGTGGCGGCTGGGCTGGCTGGTGCACCCGGCCGGCCTGGCTCACCAGGTCGGCAACCTCAGTGCCATCAACAGCACGGGGTCGGCCACCTTCGTGCAGCACGCCGGTGTGGCGGCGATCCACGACGGCGAGCCGTTCGTCGGCGAGATGCTGGAGCGCTGCTCGCTCGGCCGCCGGATCGTCGCGGACGCGTTCAAGGGCCACGAACGCATCATGGCGCCGGAGGTTCCGGCGTCCTTCTACTCGTTCTTCCGTATCGCCGACGTGGACGACTCCCTGGCCTTCGCCGAGGAGCTCGTCGACCGCGCCGGCGTCGGAATCGCGCCCGGCTCCGCGTTCGGGCCCGGATTCGACGGCTACTTCCGGATCTGTTTCGCCCAGGACCCGAAACGCTTGGAGCTTGCGCTCGACCGCCTCATCTCCGCGGTCTGACGGGCCTGAGGAGCGGACGTGCGGGTCCGCGCCGCGGAAACGGCGCGGACCACCTGGAGCCGGCTACGCGCCGGCGCTCGCGTCGACCGCGGTGCACGTGGTCTCGACGGCCTCGCCGAAGAGTGCGAGCTCCTCCGGGGCGAGGGTCGAGAAGTAGGGCACGATGATCGACGCGGTCAGCTTCTCGGCCTCGATGCGTTGCTCTCGGACCTCGTCCGGGTCCCGGAAGGGCCCCTTGTATCCCATGCGCTCGGCGTAGCCGGGTCCGGTGCGCGGTGGCTCGTGGGTCGCGGCGAGAATGGCGTCGAGCGGCGTGAGACCGCACGCCAGGATCGCGGCGATGTGGGCGGCGCCCCGCAGCTCGCGCACCAGATGGATCGTCAGCGCGGCCCGGCCCGGGAGCGAGTCGGGGACCGGAAGTCGCCGCCATCCCGTGAAGAGCGCGCCGAGTGCGGCGGGTGCCGCATCGACGATCCGACGCCCCAACACGTCGATGGTGTCGAGGGTGTCGTGGTCGAAGTTCTCGAGGACTCGGTCGCCCCATGCCGTGATGAGGTCCTTGTAGCGGAGCGCGACGTCGTAGTGCGTCAGGCCTTCGGGAACCCCCAGCCATGCCTTCCGTACTTCTTCGAGGGGCTCGAACGCGATCGCCGCCGCAGCGACGTCGACCGGACAGCTGCCGAGTACGCCGGCACGGCCGACGACCCAGAACTGACTGCCGGACGCGAATCCCAGCTCCATGCCGTACGCGTCGGTCGAACTCGCCAGCATCCACCCCCGGGTGAACTGCTGGACCGGTTCTTTCACACGCTCGATCGTCTCCGCGGCCGTGGCGGTCGCCATCTCTTCCCCCTTCGTTCGTCTCTGTCCATCGTCGCCCCCGACAGTGGCGAGGATTCCGTGTGCACGTGGGTGCCTGCTCAGGCCGGAGAGAGCCAGGCTCCGAGGACGTCGGCGAGGCGCACCAGGTCGGCGACGGCGATCCGTTCGGTGGCCTGGTGAGCGTGGTCGATCGAACCCGGGCCGAAGATCGCCAGTTCGTTGGCCAGGCCCGAGTACCGGAGGGCATTCGTCCCGAACGGTGCGACCGCGGGGTCGGTTCCGGAAGCCCGTGCCAGGAACCGGACGAAGCCGGTGTCAGGGCGTTGGTAGAACGCCGGCGACCCGGGCTTGCCGTCCGGCCTGAGCGGCAAGAGCGAGGTGATCTCGCACGGGACGGGGCAGGCGGCGCGCGCGATCGCCGACATCCGCTCCAATACGTCGCCGGGGTCCTCGCCCGGGACGATGCGCCGCCCCACGGAGATCGAGCACCGGTCGGGAATCACGTTGCCGCCGGTGCCGCCCGAGATCCGGGTGACCGATACGGTCCCGCTTCCCAGCTCGGTGGCAGGCGGGAGGCTCTGGAGCCGTTCGTGCTCGGCGACGAAGGCGGCGATCACCGGCGCCATCGCCTCGATGGCGTTCGCCCCCAGGTCGGGACGCGACGAGTGGGCCGCTGCGCCTCGTGCTGTCACCTCGATGAGCACAAGGCCCTTCAGGCCGTGGACGGGGCGGAACTCGGTCGGTTCGGCCACGAGCATCTGGTCGATCCGGAGGCCCTGCTGTTCGGCCCACGGTCTGAACCGTGTCGCGCCGAGCAGCCCCCCGGCCTCCTCGCTGATCGAGCCGACGAGCAGGAGGGTCGGCTCGGGCCGCAGCCCGTCGCGGTGCCACGCGTCGAGCATGGCGAGCACGACGCCCAGGGTGGCCTTGGTGTCCAGGGCGCCGCGGCCCCACACGCTGCCGTGTTCGATGCGCCCGTCGAACGGCGGGTCGGTCATGTGCTCGACGGTGACGGTGTCGGTGTGGACGTCCACCACGACGAGTCGGTCGGACCGCCCGCGGAATCGCCCGTACACATTGGGTCGGCCGGGTAACACCTCGTCCAGGACGACCTCGTCGGCGCCGCACTTGTCGAATCGCTCCGCGAGCCGGAGCGCGATCGCGCCCTCACCGATCGGACCGTGCTCCTCGGCTCGCGGCCCGGCGTGGAGCGGGTTGACGCTGGGAATACGGACCAGTTCGGCGACTGATTCCGCCAGCGTTTGGCCGTCTATATCCATTCCGCGATTATCGCATGTATCCCCTGGTGACGACAGGAGATCTCAATCCCCGGAGCCACCCGCACATGACGGACGGGCCGAGCAGGAAACTTCCTGCTCGGCCCGTCCACGAGAATGCGCGAGTGCGGCCCCGGCGAAGCGATTTCAGGAGGGGGCGTCACCGAGTTCGTACAGTCGAGCGGCGAAGTCGAACTGGGCTTGGGTGTCGATGTCGATGGTCAGGTTCGTGGCCTGGTACCACATTGGCTGCGCGCCCACCAGTCCGAGATGCGTCGCGACGTGCCTCGTCATGATCGAGCACGTGAATCCGAGTTGGTAGAAAGTCGGAAGCTCCTGCGAGGGGCGGTGCCAGGATCCGAACCCGAACCCCATGGGGTTGAAGTTCCCGTCGAGGAGATAATCCCGCATCGGATAGACGACCACGATCGAGTCCGAGGCTGCGGGATCGCGGTCCTGCCAAGCCGTGAGAACCGCTTCGTGCTCGTCGAAGAACGGGTCCGTCGCGTGGCACCACATGACATCGTCGTCGTCCGGGAGCTGCTTGCAGACCTCGTTGACCACCGACTGGAACGGGTACGAGTTTTCGGTGAGGTGTTTGGCTCTCGGCAGGAACGTGGCCCCGTACTTGTCGGCCAGTTGGCGTGCCGACTCGTCCTCGGAGGAGAGGTACACCTCGCCTGGTTCGGCCAGGCGCGATAACTTCGCGACGAGAATGTCCAGCAGCGACTTGCCCTGCGCGAAGTGGCGGTAGTTCTTGTCGGGCACTCTGCTCGACGAGCGCTTGGCGGGAATGACGTACTTCACGATCTGCTCCCCTCCCCCGCGAGGGAGTCGACTTCCCGAGGAAGCCGGCGCCGCAGTTCCTCCACGAGTCGCTGGGAGACGGCACTGAGCGGAAGCCTGCACTCCGGCGACCGCACGTACCCCTGATCCGCCAGCCAGACCTTGAGCGGTGCGGGGTTCGGTTCGCCGAACAAGAGGGGGATCCATGGGCTGAGCTGGTCCCACTGGGCCAACGCCGCATGGACGTCGCCCTTCCGCAGCTCGTCGAAGACCCGGACGAACGCCTCGGGCTCGATGTGCGCGGCAGCCAGAATACCGCCGGCGCCGCCGAGGGCCACCGACGTGAAGAACAGGTGGTCTTCACCGGCGAGCACACTCAAGCGATCCCTGCTCTCTCGCAGGAGTTCGAGCGTTTGCTTGATGTCGCCGGACGAGTCCTTGACGCCGACGATCTGGGGGTTCCGATCGACGAGTTCGAACAAGGAATCGTTGTGGATGTTCACGCCCGTGCGGTACGGGATGTTGTACACGATGACGTTGCGGTCGGTCTCCGAGACGACGGCGTCGAAGTGAGCGATCAGCCCGCTCTGCGTCGGACGGTTGTAGTAGGGGGCTGTGATCAGGTACCCGTCGACGGCGAGCCGATTGCCGCGCTTTACCGTGGCCGCCACGCTTCTGGTGTCGTTGCCGCTCACGCCGAGATACAGCAGGAGCGACCCTTGGAGGACGGTGGACACGAAGTCGACGATTCGTTCGGACTCGTCGGACGAGAGGACCGGCGACTCGCCGGTCGTGCCGAGCAGTACGAGCCCGGCGATGCCCGACCCCCGATAGCGGGCCAACAGCCGCTCGATCGAGTCGTAATCGACTTCGCCCTCGAAGAAGGGCGTCACGAGTGGCAGATATACGCCGCTGAGCGGCAGGTTATCGATCGTCACGGCGCAACCTATTGCTCGAGGAACATGCTGCCCGGCAAGGAGTGAGAGTTCTTGCCCCGCCTTTTGGTTAACGCGATTCTCACGGCAACGACGTGCTTCATGGCAGGCTGGTCCCCCTTGCTGTCGACAGTCGGGCGCTGATCACCCGCCGCGGCAGCGTACCATTCGGGCGGCCGCGTTGAGTCGGATTCGTACCGACTCATCGAAATCGTTGCAAGGCACCCCACTTGATCTTCGACCTGAGCGGCGAGGCCGTGAAGGTGTCGACTTCTTCGTTCGCCGCTTTGCCGTGTCCGTTTTGCGGACCGGATGCACGTCGTGGTGCGGGGTGGGGCGGTGTTCTTGCGGCCGTCCCGGCCCGGGGCGGGAGGATTTCGGTGTTCCGGCCGGGCAGGCGCCCTTCGCGCGTGGGTACCGGAAATCGCGGCGGACGCGAGCGGGGTGAACCGGTCGGCCGGCGCCGGCTTCTCCCCCGGCCGGCGCAGGTCGGCCGGCTCGTTCGAACCGCGCTACCGGTTCTTGCGAGCGACGAGCGCGTAGCAGTTGACGACGCTGTCGGGGAGGTCGGCCTCGGCCTCCTCTCCGGGCCGCCAGCGGTGGACCGACACGATGCCGGGCTCGACCAGTTCCAATCCGTCCCCCAGCAAGTGCTCGATCCGGGCACGGCTGCGAGGCACGCCTTGGGCGTTGACCCGGCCGTCGCGGGCGTAGACCTCGGCGACTCGGTCCATCAGGTGCGGGTTGGCGTCGGGGGTGGCGTGGCTGACCACCACGTAGCTGCCCGGCGCCAGGGCGGTCGTGAGGCGTCGCACGATCTCCCGGGGGTTCTGGTCGTCGCCGATGAGGTGCAGCAGCGCGCAGAGGTAGAGGGCGACCGGCCGGTTCAGGTCGAGGGTGTTCGCCAACTCGTGCGAGGTCAGGATGGTGTCGGGGTCGGTGGCGTCGGCGTGGAGGTAGTCGGTGCGACCTTCCGGGGACCCGCTTCGCAGTGTGGCCGCGTGGGCGAGCACGGTGGAGTCGTTGTCCACGTACAGCACTCGTGAGGTCGGCGCGATCCGTTGGACGGTCTCGTGGAGGCTGGGCGAGTTCGGGGTGGGGATGCCGGCGCCGATGTCGAGGAACTGGCGGATGCCGATCTCTTCGGCGAGCCAGCGGGCGGAGGTGTGGATGAAGGCCCGGTTGGCGGCCACGGCCTGTCCCACCTCCGGCCAGATGCTCATGATCTCTCTGGCGATCCGCTCGTCCGCCGGGTAGTTGTCCTTGCCGCCGCCCACGGCGTTGTAGATCCGTGCGCTGGAAGCCGTCCCCGGTACGGGGGGCTTCCGGGCGCCGGGCCCGTCCGCGACGACCACGGGCGTGTCGTGCGTGCGCACTCCGGCACGGGTCGGCTCTCCGCGTCCGGGCGGGGACACCGCGCGTGCCGGCAGCGTGTCGAGCAGATCTCCTCCGCCCGTGTCGGTCGCCAGAGCGAGCCAGACGTCGTTCTGGCCGTGTCCGGATTCGGTCAGCCGCCGGGAGACCACCGCCGATATCTCCGTCAGGCCCCTGGTGATGGTGTCGCGGTGTCGTCCCAGTGCCGCCGCGGTCTCTTGCACCGCGCCGTTGCACTCCGCCCAGGTGGCCAGCAGTCCCAGGTGCCTGGCAGGGGAGTCGAGGTCCTCCAAGGGGGCCAGGAGCCTGGCCGCCCAGTCGCGCGCGGCCGGTTCGGCCAGGATCTCCACCAGAGAGGGGACGGCCGTGTTCGGGGGGAGCGAGGCGGCCTCGTCCAGCTTGAGCGCCAGGTCCATCACGGCGCGATGTCCCAGCCGGGAGTGGTCCAGCCCCACTCGGTCCATCGCCTCGCTCAGTTTTCGGGCGATGGTGTTCCGGCCGAGTTCGTCGAACGCTCCACGTGCCTTCGCGGTCCCGGGGATCGCCCCCGTCCGGACGGCCTCGGTCTCTTTCCTCACCGAGAGCCTGGCCGCTCGGCTCGCCCCGAACATCAGGGCCAGACGGGCGGTGTCGCACAGTTCGCGTCGGTCGGCTTCCGGTAGGGCCCTCAGCGGGCTCAGCAGAGCGGCCGCCCAGACCCGTGCCGGTGCCGGCAGCAGTCGAGCCAGTGGCGCGGCATCGTCGACCACCCACGTCCGATCGTCCTGGTGCTGGGCTTTGACCAGAGCGTCGAAGGCCATGGTGTAGGCGGACTCGACCTCGGTCCACGGGGCAGGTGGGCTGACGCCCAGCGCTCGTTGCCGGTGGGCGGCCACCACCGGCTTCAGTGGGCGGGCGGTGTCGGCCCGGTTCCCCGCCTGCGGGCGGACCACGATGACGTGCGTGTCCTCGACCGGGCACATCACCACCAGGCCCCGATGGTCGAGTGCCCTGTCACACGCGGCGACGACGGCGGACCTCTCCTCGCCCGGTGCGCAGCTCATCACGGCCACCTCGCAGGCGTCCGCGTCGAACAGGTCGAGAGACAGCGGCGCTGCCGTTCGGGTCGCCCGCACCACGTCGGCGGCCATCAAGTGCTGGAACACGTTGATCCTCACGGCCATTTCCGTCTGCCGCAGCCGCCTCTCCCGGACCCGCAGCACCAGGGGCTGTTGGAGGAGTGCGATCCGTTCGGCCGCGTGGGCGATGAGCGTGCTGTGGCGTCCGGGCCAGGGGGTTTCGCGCACGGCGGCCAGGACCCGGTGCGGCGGCTCGGAGCCGATCGGATGCAACCGCACGTGGCGGCCGCCGGCCTCCACGGCCGCGCTCCGCATCTCGCCGGCGGCGAGCCGCTCCAGCACGTGCGCGTGCTCGGACAGATCCGCCCATGTCCCGTCGTCCCGTGCGGGAAGGACGGTCACCCGGCTGGAGGTCCGAGCGCTCAGCCAGTGCAGCAGCGGCCCCGGTCCTTCCCCTTGGCGGTATAACCGGGCGGAGAGGTCCAGCAGGCGATCCCGTTGTTCGATGCTGTCGCGCGACGCGTCGGCCAGGCGCCGCAGCAGGTGTCCCAGGAGTTCGGGAGCGGTGCACGGGCGGGTGGGGACCAACAGGTGCACTCCCGCCTCCTGCGCGGCTTTCGGCAGGGCGGGGTCGGGAGGTGTCGTGGCCGGTGCGGTGACGACGGCGACGACTCCTTGCCGTGCCAGGGTTCGCAGCGCCGACCGTGGATCGTCGGGCAGGTGCCGGTCGGCCGTCGGAACGACGGCCAGTGCGTTGCGCATGCGCGGGGTGCCCTTGCGGAGACGCCAGTCGGTATCGCACATTTCCACCTGCTCGACCGCCTGCGTGACCGGCCGGGCCGAGGTGTCCCCGTCGGCGCCGGTTTCCGCCGTGGGCTTGTCGGCCGCGCGGAGCAGAGCGTCCGCCCCTGTGGTGAGCTCCTCCAACGTCAGCATGTCCAGCTCCCCGGTCCTCGGCATGAACGGCGCCGTGTCCCTCTGCGGTGTGGTCCCCGGGTCGGTCGGCCCGTCGGACGGCACCCGTCGAAGGCGTGGTCGGCCGTGCAAGGAAAGGGGTCGCGCCGCCGCAGGCGTAGACGGTGTTCCCCCGCGGTCGGATCTTGCTATGCCCCTGATGCGGTGTCAACGATAGTTTCGCCGAGGAAAACGATAGTTTCCAGCGTCTTCCCTGGTCACGGAAGTGCTGACGCTCTCGATCCGTCGTCACGTTCCTTGCCCTTTGTGCAAGGATCGTTCGCGGAGGATGGCCTTGATCACGCGTCGGGTCGTACTCTCGGCTGGCAACTCACGACAATCGGCTGGAGGGCATCGGTGTCCAGAACCGACCCCTACGAAACCCTGCGCGACATATTGGCGCGCCTGAGCGCGCTCCTGAAGGACAGGGGACTTGCCCGCAAGGATGTTGTGGACCCGGACAAGCTGTCGAACGCCACCGGCTTGACCGTGGAGGAGGTCCGCGCCCTCCTCGAGGGCGGGACGCTGCCGGAGTCGGAGGTGGACGAGATCACCCGCGACCGGGTGAGGTTCCTGTACGCCAAGCGCCACGAGGGCCAGGACAGGAAGAAGGCCACGATCATCGGCGAGGTGGCGACCCGGCTGAGCGTCTCCAAGGTCTGGGCCCGCCAGTTGCTGCAAGGCGAGAAGTGCCCCAACGTTCCGCACCTCAAGGCGCTGTCGACCTACTTCGGAGTGCCGGTGGCGTTCTTCACCGACTCCGCCGTCGACGCCGTGATCCGGGAACTCGGCCCGATCCTCGACGAACTGGAGAGCGACCCTCTGGCCGAACTCATGGAGGAGTTCGGCATCCGGGAGGTCCACGCTCGCACCGACAGCGGAAATCCCCTCACTCGACACCAGAAGGAGCGCCTCGCCGCCATCATTCGGTTCCATCTCGCTCTCGGTGAAGGAGAGCCGCAGCGGTGAACACGTCCTGGAGTACGAAGCGGGCGGCGAGGAAGCTCGCCGGCGCCGTCACCAACCAGCTCAGCGGGCCGGTGCCCTCTCGGCGGCTGTGCGAGGAGATGTGCCGCGCGATGAGCCGACTGCGCGACGGACGTCCCATCGTGCTGCGGTTCGTCGACTTCCCTCCCGGCACGGTCACCGGGCTCGCCCTGGTCCGCGAGGACAGCGACATGGTCCTCGTGGAACGCCGCACGACCGGCGTGCAACAGGTGGTCGCCGTGGGCCACGAGTTGCGGCACCTGACACAGGACGGCCATGGCCACTGCGTGGACGGTGCCGCCGTCGCCGCCCGGCTGCTGGGCGAGGCCGGCGACATGGAGGACGTCCTGGACGAGGTGCTGCACGCGGTGGCACGCGACCACGCTCCGAACGCTCTCGAAGACGACGCCGAGCGCTTCGGCCGAACCGTGGGCGGCCTGCTCCTGCCGTACGTGGCCGACGACGCCCGGGGCCCCCGCTCCGATCCGGGCGACGGGCTCGTGGGCCGGATACAGACCTCGCTCGGGCCACGCTGAGATGGACTCCTACGAGGACTACATCGACTACCGGGTGCCGGCCGTCTTCCTGGCCGTCGCCTTGGCGATACGGCTCCTCACCCGGGCGAGGTTCTGGACGAACCCGCTGCGAACGAGACTGTGGACGGACCCGCTGCTACGAGCCGTCGTCGGCCTGCTGGTACTGGCCGTCGCGGTGTGCGTGTTCGTGACACCGGAGATGATCGCCTGGGTCAACCGGGTCACCGGCGTGCCGAACCTGGCCGCGCCGTGGGTCTACACCCTCCTCGCCCTGTTCTCCTTCTCCTGCCTGCTGCTGATCATCGCGTGGCAACGCGGCATGGAGAAGGCCCGGCGCGCGCTGTGGAGGGTGACCGCCGCCTACGCGGCGGTCACCCTCGCGTTGTGGGTGCTGTTCGCGGCCGCGGACATCCCCGTCGAGCGGGTGCGGGACTTCGACACCTTTTACGCCACCACCCCGTACGCCCGGGAATTGATCGTTCTCTACCTGCTGGCCCACGCCGCGGCCGGCACCGTGACCTCTTTCCTGATCTGGGGCTGGCTGGTCTCCGGGAAGTACGAAGTGAAGGGCTGGCTTCTGAGCGGGCTGCTCCTGCTGGGCACCGGCTACGTGGCCAACCTGGTCTTCGACGCGTTCAAACTGACCGCGGTCGTGGCCCGTTGGACCGGCCACGACCTGGACTGGCTCAGCACCGCGGCCGCCCCGGTCTCCGGAGCGCTCAGCGCCATCCTCATCGGTCTGGGCTTCCTCCTCCCCCACGTGGGCGAGGACCTCCAGGGTCGGTGGGAGGCCAGGGCCGCCTACCGGCGGCTGGAGCCGCTGCACCGACTGCTGTACGAGGCCGGCGCTCTCGCCGGCTTCTCCCCCGGCCCCCGGGCGAGCTCCTACCTCGCCCTGGCCAGCCGGGACACCAGCATCCGCGACAGCATCCTGAAACTGGAGCCGTACCTCGACCAAGAGCTGTGGGACAGGGCCCGCGAGGAAGCACTGCGCCAGGGCGCCACGGCCGAGGAAGCGAACGGTATCGCCGGCGCGGTGACCATCGCCGCGGCCCTCGACACCCGCACGACTTCCCCGAGCCGCGACGCCGGCTCCTCACCGGTGGGTTTACTCGGCGACATCCACGCCATCTCGAAGGCCCTTCACCACCCCCTCACCGTGACGGTCCGCCGGCATGCGGCCAGTACAGGAAGCACCGACACCTGATGCAGCACGACCCCGCCTTCCACCGCGCGAGATCCGCGATAGTCCTCGGCGGCAGCCTGGCCGGAATGCTCACGGCCGCCGCTCTGGCCGACTTCGCGCACGTCACGGTCGTCGAGCGCCACACCCTCCCCGAAGGCCCCGAACCTCGCAGGGGGCTGCCACAGGCGAGGCACGCCCACCAACTGTGGTCCGGCGGGGCCAAGGCCCTGGAGACGCTCCTGCCCGACACCGTCGACCTGCTCAAGGCCCAGGGAGCCCACCGTCAGCCCGTGCCCACCGACATGGTCATCCTCTCGCCCCAGGGATGGTTCCGTCGCTGGCGCGAGTCCCACCACACCATTCTGTGCAGCCGTGACCTCCTCGACTGGGCCGTCCGCACGCAGGTCCGCAAACGGGTCCGCGTCACCATCCGGGAGAACACCGAGGCCCTCGGCCTCCTCGGGGACGGAGCCGCGGTCACCGGAGTCCGCGTCCGCCGACCGGACGGCACCGAAGACCGGCTCACCGCGGATCTGATCGTCGACGCCACCGGCCGCGCCTCCCGCGCATCCTCCTGGCTCCAGGACCTGGGCCTGCCCACGCCGCAGCAGCGGAAGGTCGACTCGAGCCTCGTCTACGCCAGCCGCACCTTCCTGGCCCCCGCCGCGGTCCGCGCTCTCGGCCACTTCCCGGTCGTCAACGTCCAGGCCGATCCACGGCGCGCCCCCGGACAAGGGGCCGTGTTGCTCCCCATCGAGGACGGGCGCTGGATCGTCACCGTTTTCGGCACAAGGGGTGGTGAACCGGTCCGGGACAACGATGCCTTCGAGACCTTCGCGCTGGAGAAGCCACGGCACCCGATCGTCGGCCGGCTCATCGCCCACGCCGAGCCCCTGACCGACGTCTCCCTCACCCACGCCACCGCCAACCACCGCCGCTACTACGAGCGGATGCGCCATTGGCCCGAGGGGTTCGTCGTGGTCGGGGACGCCCTGGCCACCTACAACCCCGCCTACGGCCACGGGATGTCCGCCGTGGCCAAGAGCGCCGTCGCCATGCGCGACACGATCGCAGAGCGCGGATGGGGAACTTCCGGTCTGGCCCGGCGCATCCAGAAGGCGGTGGCCGGGCCGGTGAACGCGGCATGGCTCTTGGCCGTCGGTCAGGACGTGTTCTACCCGGACGCATCCGAGCACGGCCCCACGTTGGGGGACAGGATCGCGGCCCGCTACGTCGATCGCCTTCTCTACACCGCCACCGGCAACGGTCGGATCGCCCGCCGCATCACCGACGTCACGTCCCTCGAACGCCCCGCCTCCGTCCTCGGCGACCCCCGCGTGCTGGTCGCCGCGGTGGCCGGCCCGCTCAAGCCCCGGCTCGACAGACCACCCCTCACCGACGCGGAACTGGCCGCCGCGGGCATGTCCACCGCAGTGGCCACCACGGCCGACTGACCCGCCGATCTCCCGGCCCGCGGGGGCCGATGCACCTTCCCCCGGGCGGATGCCCTGATCGACCGGCCTCGAGCCGCGCTCGCCGGACCACTCCGCTGCCTTCCCGTGCACAGACGCGGACGGCACCACGGCCTGCTCCACCACCTCCCTCACGAGGGCCCACCACTCCCGGGAGAAGCCGCGCCGACTCCTGCCGCCGGTACGCCCGGACACGGTCACGCGGTGGCACCGCGGCCCGCTCGCCCGCACCGACGTGCCGCTTGATCAGGCCGAATGATGTGTCGACGCCCGCGCTCCGGGAGGTTCCCGGGGAGGCGAAGGCGATCCTCCGGTCGGTGAACTCGTCGGCGGCGAAGCCCGCCGGCCGTCCGTCGTCGTGGAACTCGTGGCGGTTCCCGGCGGATTGTCGCGGACCGCGGTGCTCATGTGGCGGTGCTCATGTGGCGTTCCTCTCCGTGGGGCGCGCATCGGCGCCGGACGGTGCGGGCGCCTGGCGCGGCACGGGGTGGCGGCTGACGATCGACAGGCGGTTGAAGGCGTTCATGGTGATGGCGATCCAGGCCACGGCGGAGATCTCCTCCGCCGTCAGGTGCCGGGCGGCTTCGGCGTAGTCCTGGTCCTGGACGCGGGCGTCCGGCAGGGTGGTGACGGACTCCGCGAGGGCGAGCGCGGCCCGCTCCTTGTCGGTGAACAGGTCGGTGTCGCGCCAGGCGGGCAGGACGGCGATGCGCTGGGTGGTCTCCCCGCGGCGCAGCGCGGCGCGCACGTGGACGTGGAGGCAGTAGGCGCAGCCGTTGAGCTGGGACACGCGGATGTTGACCAACTCGACCAGGAAGCGGTCGAGTCCGGCCTCGGCGGCGGTCTCGCGCACGGCCCGGGCGGCCTCGTTCAGCGCCCGGTACGCCCGCGGGCTCTGCTTGTCGATCCACACGCGGGCGCCGCCGTCCCAGGACTCGGTCATCGCTCCCCCTCGGCCCGCTGCCAGTGGGGGGCGGCGACGGGAATCCGGGGCAGGGCGGAGCGGACGCGGCCGAACCGGTCGTCCTGCGCCGCCCAGGAGGCGTGGGCGGCGTCGATCTCGGCGCGGGTGCGGGCGACGAAGTTCCACCACATCACGATCGGCTCGGGGAACGGCTCGCCGCCGAGCAGGATCGCGCGGGTGGGCTCGCGTACCTCCAGGCGGAGTTCGTCGCGGCCCTCGCCGAGGTAGCCGAGCCGGCCCGGGTGCAGCGGCCGGCCGTGGACGGCGACGGCTCCCTTCAGGACCACGAGGGCGTACTCGAAGTCGGTGCGCAGCGGCACGGTGGCGGAGGCGCGCAGGTCCAGGTCGACGCCGACCAGCGGGGTGTCGTGCCGGGCGGGGCTGGTGGCGCCGCTGAACTCCCCGACCAGGACGGTGGCCGCGCCCGCGCCCGCGTCGAGGTCGGCGTGCGGGAGTTCGGCGTGGTGCTCGAAGGCGGCCGGGCCGTGCCGGGTGGCCTCGGGCAGCGCCACCCAGAGCTGGATGCCCTCCAGGGTGCCGCGGTAGTGGCCGGTGGCCTCCTCGGCGTGGGAGACGCCGTCGCCGGCGGTCATCAGGTTGAGCCGGCCGGGTTTGATCACCTGTTCGGAGCCGAGGCTGTCGCGGTGCAGCACCTGTCCATCGGTGACCCAGGTGACGGTCTGCAGGCCGATGTGGGGGTGCGGGCCGATGTCCAGGCCGCTGTCCTCGGTGACGTCGGCGGGGCCCATGTGGTCGGCGAAGCACCAGGCGCCGACCGTGCGGCGGCCCCGGCGCGGCAGCGCCCGGCGGACGCGGATCCGTCCGACCGTCGCCTCGCGGCTGTCGCCGATCTCCACGCACGGCGCCTCGGGGTGGCCGGTGTCGGCCAGGTCGGGGGGCGCGTCGACCGTACTGACCGGTCCGCTCATCACAGCACCTCGTTCTCTGTCTCGTGCGCCGAGCACGTCGGCGGGCGGGTTTCCTGCGGGGTCCGGGGCGTGTTCCGATGCCTCGCGGCGGGGCGTGTGTGCGGCGCCGACGCGTCCGGGCCGTCGGCGTCCGCCGCGCCGATGGGGCCCCGGTCACCCGGTCGGGAAATACCGTCACGACGGCGCCGTCGGGCTTCGACCCGGGCGAGCCGACCGGAAGGAGCGGGAACTCGTCGGGTGTCGGTCATCGCCCTCCTTCGGCCGGGGCCGCGCAGCGCGGGATGCCCGCGGCCGTCGCGGTGTGGGGTTCGGGGCGGGAGTACCCAGGTACGCGCTCGGTAAAAGAGGGAGAAGCCTGCTCGCCGACCGGGTGAGGGCGCGTTCGCCGCCGTGCCGGCCCGCCCGTCGCGTCGCCGTGGACGTGGGGTGGGCGTGCCGACCGCGCCCTGCGGTGCGGTCGGCGCGCCGGGGCCGGGCGTGCGCCCGAAGGGGGGTCAGGCGGTGGCGAGGCCGGCCTTGAGGGCGGCGGCGATCCGCACCACC
>NZ_BAAASZ010000004.1:14901-35940 GCF_039533145.1 Streptomyces macrosporus | reverse complement strand
GCCAGTCGGGCGCGGGCCCGGCGCCCGCCACGGCCGGGGCGGGCGCGTGGTCCGGCGCCCGGTGCCGGGGCTCGGGGCGCGGCTCCGGCTCCTGCGCGGGCGGGCGCACGGGCCGCGACCGGCCGCCCCGGTGCCGCTCGATCAGCGCCACCGCGCCGGCCGGCAGCCACGCCGACGCCGTACCGCTGTCGTCCCCGCCCGAGGAGAACAGGTGCGGGGCGAGCTGGGCCTGGAGGTCCGCCGGGGTGGGCCGCTGCTCGGGCTCCATCCGCATGCAGGACTCGATGAGCGGTCGCAGTTCGTCCGGCAGCCCCTCCAGGTCCGGTCCCTCGCGCAGCAGCATGAAGACGGTCTCGACCGGGTTGGCGCCGTGGTAGGGAGGGTGCCCGGTGGCGGCGAACACCAGGGTGGAGCCGAGGGAGAAGACGTCGCTGGCGCCCGTCACGCTGCGCGAGTCCCGGGCCTGCTCGGGCGACATGTAGGAGGGGGTGCCGACGGCGACGTTGGTCATCGTCAGCCGGGTGTTGGACACCCCGGAGGCGATGCCGAAGTCGATCACCCGCGGACCGTCCTCCACGACCAGCACGTTGGACGGCTTCAGGTCGCGGTGGACCAGGCCGGCCCCGTGGATGGACTGGAGGGCCTCGGCGACCCCGGCGGCCAGCCAGCGGACGGCCTGCACCGGGAGCGGCCCGCACTCGTTGACTATCTCCTCCAGGGACGGCGCGGGCACGTACGCGGTCGCCAGCCACGGCACCGCGGCGCGCGGATCGGCGTCCACGACGGCGGCCGTGTAGAAGCCGCTGACGGCGCGCGCCGCCTCGACCTCGCGGGTGAAGCGGACGCGGAACAGCTGGTCCTCGGCGAGCTCGGAGCGCACCGTCTTGATCGCCACGCGCCGCCCGGACGCCGAGCGGGCGAGGTAGACCAGCCCCATGCCCCCGGCGCCGAGTCGGCCGAGCACCTCGAACGGGCCGATCCGCCGCGGATCGTGCTGCGTCAGCTGCTCCACCACTTGCCTGCCACCTCCCCGTAGGGGTCGACGAAACGCCGCCCCGTGCAGCTTCTCACCGCCGTACCGGTCCCCGCGGTCCGACTGCGATTCTTCCTGGCGAAGCCCTCGGTTGCGAACCGGGGGGCGGTGAGTCGCCCGATCCGGGTCCGGCGGAGCCGCCGCCGCGCCCCTCGGTCTCCCTCAGGAGGCCGTGGAGGTGTCGAGGACCCCGAAGCGCGCGCCCTGGTTGTCCACGAGGATGGCGTAGCGTCCGAAAGGCGTGTCCTGGGGGCCTTCGACCGTCCGACCGCCCAGACGTGTGGTCGTCCGGACGGCGGCGTCGCAGTCGGCGACCGCGAAGTAGACGAGGAAGTGGGCCGGCATCTCCACCGGGTACGTGTCGTCGATCATGGTACGGCTGCCGATGGCGTGCTCGTCGTCGGCGGGCGCCCCGGCGGGGACCCAGACCATGATGTCCGATGCGGCGCCCGATGCGGCGTCCGATGAGGCGTCCGAGATCCCCTCCCGCGTCTCCTCCGCCCCGGCGGCCTCCCGGGACTCGGCGGCCTCCGCCCCCGGCTCCGTCCCCGGCTCCGGCTCGCCGGGGATCTCGGCCTCCGCGACCTCCACGGTCTCCACGGCCTCCGCCGCTCCCGCCCTCTCCCGCGCCGCGTCCTCGGCCTCCCCGACCTCCGGGGCCGTACCGGCTCCCCCGCCGCCGGCCGGGTACATGCCGAAGCCGAAGACCTCCGCGTAGAAGGCGTCCACGGCCGCCTTCTCCCGGGTGCAGACCTCGGTCCACACGTACGAGCCGGGTTTGCGCGTCACCTCGAAGCCGGTCAGCGTGCCCGGCTGCCACAGTCCGAAGGCCGCGCCGCCCGGGTCGACGGCCGTCGCCACGACCCCGGCCCTGCCCACCGGGGCCGGCTCCGTGACGAGCTGCCCGCCCGCCGCGCGGATGCGCTCGGCGGTCGCCTGCGCGTCGGACGTGGCGAAGTAGAGCGTCCACGCCGTCGGCAGCCGGCCGTCCGGCTTGTGCGACAGCGCGGCGGCCCGGTCGCCGTCGAGGCGGGCCACCGTGTAGGCCCCCCGTTCGGGCGGCGCGGGGTCACCGTACGTCCAGCCGAACAGTTCACCGTAGAAGCGCTTGCCCGCCTCCAGGTCGGGAAGCATCGCGTCGGTCCAGCAGGGCGTGCCCTCCGCGAACGCGGTTCCGGCGTCGGCCATCGTCCGACCCCCTTCCGTACTGTTCTGTCCCGATACGGGAACGCTATCCGGGGATCACCCTTTGTGCAGGAGAACACCCCATTTGGGGTCGGTCGAATCGCGAGCCGATCATCCCTCGGTAAGCTGACGACATGACAGGACAAGTACGAACTGTTGACGGTCGAGTGGCCGGGCGACGCGGCCAGGCGACGCGACAGAAATTGCTCGACTGCCTCGACGAAATGCTCAGCTCGTCGCCGTACCGCGACGTCCGGGTCATCGACGTCGCACGGCGCGCGGGGACCTCTCCCGCCACCTTCTACCAGTACTTCCCCGATGTGGAGGGCGCCGTCCTGGAGCTGGCCGAGGGGATGGCGAAGGAAGGTTCCTCCCTCGCCGACCTGGCCACCGGCCGCACCTGGACCGGCAAGGCCGGCTGGCAGGCGGCGGAGGAGCTGGTGGACGGCTTCCTCTCCTTCTGGCAGAAGAACGACGCGATCCTGCGCGTGGTGGACCTGGGCGCGGCCGAGGGCGACAAGCGGTTCTCCAAGATCCGCGCGAAGGTCCTGAGCAACGTCATCGGTCCCCTGGCCGAGTCCATCGAGAAGCTCCAGGCCAGGGGCCGGGCGGACCAGGCCGTCAGTCCGGCCGCCGTCGCCGGCTCCCTGGTGGCGATGCTCGCCTCGGTGGCCGGGCAGCAGAAGGCCGTCCAGAGCTGGGGCGCCAAGCGGGCCGACCTGAAGCCCAACCTCGCCTACCTGCTCTACCTCGGCGTCACGGGCCGCAAGCCCACCCGGTAGGCCGGCCGTCCGCTTCCGGGGCCGCGCCCTCGTCGCGTCCGCGCCGCCCCGTTCTCCTCCGCTCCTGTCGCCCTGTTCCTGTCATTCACTGACTTTTGTCGCCCACCGCACTTCGTCACCCGCTGCCATCCCCGCCCCCGTCCCCGTCCGGTGCCCCGGTCGGCCGGCTCCTGTCACCGGCCGACCGGGGCACCGCGGTCACGGGGCCGGACGGCTCCGCGGGATTCGCCGGAATTCAGAAGCGGCTGTGGAGGAGCCTGTTCGGCGAGCCCTCCCCCGGCCCCGTCACGCGGCCGGTGCCCGCCGCGTCCAGCAGCGCCCGGGTCACCTGCGCGGGGGTGGCGGTCGGGTGCTCCGAGACGTAGAGCGCCGCCGCGCCCGTCACGTGCGGCGCCGCCATCGACGTGCCGCTCATCGTCTTCGTCGCCGTCGTCGAGTCGATCCCGGTCGACAGGACGGACGAACCCGGCGCGAACAGGTCGACGCAGGTGCCGTGGTTCGACCAGCTCGGCTTGGAGTCGTCCCGGGCCGTCGCGGCGACGGTGATCACGGACGGCTCGCGGGCCGGCGACTGCGTGCACGCGTCGACGCCCTTGTTGCCCGCCGAGACCGCGACGGTGATCCCCGCCTCGATCATCTTCTTCACCGCCGCGTCCTTGGCCGCGCTCGCGGCGCCGCCGATGCTGACGTTGGCGACGGCGGGCTTGACGGCGTTCTTCACGACCCAGTCGTAGCCGGCCAGGACGCCCTCGGTGGAGCCCGAGTTCTCGCAGTTGAGCACCTTCACCGCGACCAGCTTCACGTCCTTGGCGACGCCGTGCGTCTCGCCGCCCACGGTGCCCGCCACGTGCGTGCCGTGCCCGTGGCAGTCGGAGGCCGTCCTGGTGCCGTCGACGAAGTTCCAGCCGTACGAGGCGCGCCCCTCGAAGTCCCGGTGGGCGATGTTGATGCCGGAGTCCACGATGTACGCGGTGACGTTCGGGGCCGTGGCGTCGTAGGTGTAGCCGGCGTCCAGCGGCAGGTCGAGCTGGTCGATGCGGTCCAGGCCCCAGGTCGGGGCGGACTGGATGTCGTCGCCGCGCTCGACGCGGTCGGCCTCGACGTACGCGACCGCCGGGTGGGCCGCCAGGCGCCGGGCCTGCTTCTCGGTGGCCCTCAGGGAGAAGCCCTTGAAGGCCGAGGCGTAGGTGCGCGCGGCCTCGCCGCCGAAGGCGTCGGTCAGCTCCTCCGCCTTCTCCCGCACGTCCCCGGGGGCCTTGAGCGTACGGGCGGCGGTGCCGGAGTCCTTCAGCACCACGATGTACCGGCCGTCCAGAGCGTTCGGCGCCCCGGCGCCCCGGACGACGCCCAGGGGGGCGGTGTCCGGGTCGGGAGTGGCGGCTCCCGCCGTCGCGACCGTGGTGCCGGCGAGGACGAGCGCCGCGACGGCGGCGCCCATGGCTATGCGGGGTCTTCTCGGTCTCTTCACCGTGGGTCTCTTCACCGTCGTTCTCTTCACCGTGGATCTCTCTTCGATGGGGGGTGGGGCATGAAAGTGGTCACGGTTCCGTCCATGACCGGCGTTCGCGGGGCATCGGGTCGGCCGCGGTGTCCGCGCCGGGGGCCGCGTCGGGGTCCGCGAGGTCCGGCGCCTCGGCCGCCGACGTCCCGCCTCCGTCACGCCTCATGCGGCGGCACCCTAGTGCCGCCGGCCCGCGGGTGTCACCGGTCCGCGGCGCCCCGCCGAGGACCGCACGCGAGGCCGTCCCTCCGTGCCGTCGACCGCGGTCCCGTGCGTCCGGCGAGGACGTGAGCGGCGGTGCCCCCCGACCGCGCGTACGGCGTGCCGAGCACACTGAGGGCATGACGACGGATACAGCGACGGACGGACGGCCGTTCCCGGTGGTGCGGCTGCCGGAGTTCACCCGGGCCGACCTGGACGAGATCTCCGGAGGCGCCGAGGACCCCTTCGAGGTCTCGGCGTTCTCCCTGACCTGGCGGCCCAAGGAGGAGCACTTCGGCGTCCGCCGGAACGGGCGCCTCGTCGCGCACGCGGGCCTGGTCACCGTGCCGTTGACGGTCGGGGGCGTCCACACCGAGGCGGTGGGCCTGGGCGGCGTGATCGTCGCCCCCGAGCTGCGGGGGCGCGGGGTGGCGCGGGCGGTCGTCACGGCGGCCGTGGAGCACGCCCGCGGCCTGGGTCCCCGGTTCGGCCTCCTGTTCTGCCTGCCGGACAGGGTGCCCGTCTACGAGCGCCTGGGATGGCGGGAGTTGGCGGAGGACGTCGTCGTCGAACAGCCCGACGGGCCGGTGGTCGTGCCGACGCGCCGCATGTGGACGCCGCTGCGCCCGGGGGCGCACTGGCCGCCCGGACCGGTGCGCCTGCTGTCCCTGCCCATGTGAGCCGCCCGTGTGAGCCGCCCGTGTGAGCCGCCGTCCGTCTCATCGCTCCGGAGCGGCGGGCGTACGGGGGAGTATCGGGGCTAAGCTCTATCGCCATGCCCATGTCCGACAACAGCAGACCCGTGCACATCATCGGAGCGGGCCCCGGTGGGTTGGCCACCGCCGCCGCGCTGCGGAAGCGCGGCATACGGTCGGTCGTGCTGGAGAGGTCGGACGCCG
Source organism: Streptomyces macrosporus (assembly GCF_039533145.1). NCBI lineage: Bacteria > Bacillati > Actinomycetota > Actinomycetes > Kitasatosporales > Streptomycetaceae > Streptomyces > Streptomyces macrosporus. The sequence goes on along the minus strand of NZ_BAAASZ010000004.1, from coordinate 30,339 downwards.
TCGGGGCCTCCTGGCGCGGCCACTACGACCGGCTGCGCCTCCACACCACCCGCCGCCGGTCCGCGCTCCCGGGGATGTCGATCCCGCGCTCGTACGGGCGTTGGGTGCGCCGCGACGACCTGGTGCGCTACCTGGAGGAGTACGCGCGCCGCCACCTGCTGGAGGTGGCCACGGGGGTGGAGGTCACCCGGATCGACCGGGCCGACGACGGGAGTTGGGTGGTGCGGGCCAACGGCGGCCGGGAGCTGGTCTCCCCCGTGGTCGTGGTGGCCACCGGCTACAACCACACCCCGCGCGTGCCCGACTGGCCGGGCCGCGACTCCTTCGAGGGCGAGTTGCTGCACGCCCGCGGCTACCGCAACGCCGAGCCGTACGCGGGCAAGGACGTGCTGGTGGTCGGCACCGGCAACACGGGCACGGAGATAGCCCTGGACCTCGCCGAGGGCGGCGCGGCCCGGGTGCGGCTCGCGGTCCGCACCCCGCCCCACATCCTCCGCCGCTCCACGCTGGGCCGGTCCGCCCAGGCCAACGCCGTCGCCGTGCGGCGGCTGCCGGTGTGGATGGTGGACGGCATGGCCCGGGGGCTGACGAAGGTGACGATGCCGGACCTGTCGGCCCACGGGCTGCCGCGTCCGAAGGCCGGGCTGTACACGCGCGTCAAGCAGGGCGCGGTCCCCGTCCTGGACACGGGCTTCGTCAAGGCGGTGCGCAAGGGCCGGATAGAGCCGGTCGCGGCCGTGGAGTCCTTCGACGGGCCCGAGGTCGCCCTCGCCGACGGCACCACGATCACCCCCGACGTCGTGATAGCGGCCACCGGCTACCGGCGCGGCCTGGAGGACATGGTCGGCCACCTCGGCGTGCTGGACGACCGCGGCATGCCCCTCGTCCACGGCCCCCGCGAGCTGCGCACCGCCGCCGGCCTGTACTTCACCGGCTACACCAACCCGATCAGCGGCACGCTGCGCGAACTGGCCATCGACGCGCGGAAGATCGCCCGGGCCGTCGCCCGCACGACGACCGGCTGAGCGACGGGCCGGGCGACCGGTCCGGCCGCCGTCACGCGCCGACGGCCGGCGCCGGGCGACCGCGGATCACCAGCGCCATCAGGGCCGCCATCGCGCACAGCGCGCCCGAGGCCACCCACACCGGGTCGTAGGAGCCGAAGGCGTCGCGGGCCATGCCGCCGACGACGGCGACGATCCCGGCGCCGACCTGGTGGGAGGCGAGCACCCAGCCGAAGACGATCGCGCCGTCGGAGCCGTAGTGCTCGCGGCACAGGGCGATGGTGGGCGGGACGGTGGCCACCCAGTCCAGGCCGTAGAAGACGATGAAGAAGACCATCGGCGGGCGGACGTCCGGCGCCAGCAGCAGCGGCAGGAACACCAGCGAGACGCCGCGCAGCGCGTAGTAGACGGCGAGCAGCCGGCGGGAGTCGAAGCGGTCGGTGAGCCAGCCGGAGAACACCGTGCCCACGATGTCGAAGACGCCGATGACGGCCAGCAGCGAGGCGGCGATCGTGATCGGCATGCCGTGGTCGTGGGCGGCGGGCACGAAGTGGGTCTTGACCAGGCCGTTGGTGGAGGCGCCGCAGATGGCGAAGGTGCCCGCGAGCAGCCAGAACGGGCCGGTCCGCGCGGCGCTCAGCAGGACGCGCACGGCGCGGCCGGCGGCGCCCCGCACGGGTGCGGGCTTGGGCACGAACTCCGTCGCGCCGTACGGCGGCAGCCCCACGTCGGCCGGGTGGTCGCGCAGCAGCAGCCACACCAGCGGCACCACCGCCAGCGCCGCCAGGGCGACGGTCACGGCGGCGGGGCGCCAGTCGTGGCGGTCGACGACCCACGACAGCAGCGGCAGGAAGACGAGCTGCCCGGAGGCGCCCGCCGCGGTGAGGACACCGGTGACCAGGCCCCGGCGGGCGACGAACCAGCGGTTGGTGACGGTCGCGGAGAACGCCAGCGCCATCGAGCTGCTGCCCAGGCCGACGAGCACGCCCCAGGACAGCACGAAGTGCCAGGTCTCCGTCATCAGGACGGCCGAGCCCGCCCCGACGGCGATGAGGGCGAGCGCGCAGGCCACGACGCGACGGATGCCGAAGCGGTCCATCAGGGCGGCGGCGAAGGGAGCGGTCAGCCCGTAGAGCGCGAGGTTGACGGAGATCCCGAGGCCGATCGCACCGCGCGACCAGCCGAACTCCTCGCGCAGCGGGTCGATCAGGAGACCGGGCAGCGAGGCGAAGGCCGCCGCGCCGACGATCGTCAGGAACGTGACGGCGGCCACGTACCAGGCGGGGTGGACGCGCGGGGCGCGGCGGGCGGCGGGCGCGGGACGGACGTCCTCCGCGCCCTTCGGAGGCAGGGTCTGGGTCACGCGTCCCACCCTGGCCGGCGAGGTCGCGCGGAACGAGTGGCCCGAAGGCCATCATGTGCAAGGATCGGGCCATGACGTCAGTCGCACCCGCCGCTCCTCCGGCCCCCGTCCCGGGCCCGGTCTTCCGGCATTCCGGGCGCCACCGCGTCGCCGTCTTCGTCCGCCACGGCCTGCTGCCCATCGAACTCGGCATTCCGCACCGGATCATGGGCCGGGCGCTCTCGGCCGAGGGAGAGCCGCTGTACGAGGTCGTCACCTGCGCCCTCGAACCCGGTCCGGTACGCACCGACGCCGACTTCGCCATCACCGTCGAGCACGGCCCCGAGGCGCTCGCCGAGGCCGACACCGTGATCGTCCCGGCCGCCCACGAGAACGACGCGCCCCACACCGAGGGCCGCCTGACCCCGGCTCAGGAGGCCGCGTTCGCCCTCCTCCGGCCCGGCACCCGTACCGCCTCGATCTGCACCGGCGCCTTCGTGCTGGCCGCGGCCGGGCTGCTCGACGGGCGCCGCGCCACCACGCACTGGCGGGCGTGCGACCACTTCCAGCGGCTCTATCCGGCCGTGCGCGTCGATCCGGACGTGCTCTACGTGGACGAGGGCGACGTCCTGACCTCGGCCGGGGTGGCCTCCGGCATCGACCTGTGCCTCCACATGGTGCGCACGGACCACGGCGCGGCGGTGGCCAACGACGTGGCCCGCCGCACCGTCGTACCGCCCCACCGCGACGGCGGGCAGGCGCAGTTCGTCCGGCGGCCCGTGCCGGAGCCGCGGATCCACACCACCGGGGCCGCCCGCGAGTGGGCGCTGCGGCACCTCCACCGGCCCGTGACGCTGCGCGAGTTGGCGGAGAAGGAGGCGATGAGCGTGCGGACCTTCACCCGCCGGTTCCGCGAGGAGGTCGGCATGAGCCCCCTGCGGTGGCTCACCCGGCAGCGGATCGAACGCGCCCGTCACCTGCTGGAGAGCGGCGACCTGCCGGTGGACCGGATCGCGGAGCAGGCGGGCTTCGGCACGGCGGCCTCGCTGCGCCGGCACTTCCAGGAGGCGCTCGGCGTCTCCCCCAGCGCGTACCGCCGCACCTTCCGCGCCGGCGCCCGCCGTTGACGGACGGCGGGCGCCGGGGCGCGAGGCGGGGGTACGGGCCGGACGTGCGAGACGGGTGGCGGCGCGCCCGTACGCGCCCCGAGCACGGCACGGCGGGCCGCCACCCGACTCCGGCGCTCGGGCCCTGTCGCTCCCGGCGGAGCGTCCGACGCCGGACCGCGTCCCGTACTCGCCAAGGCGCCCGGGGCGCTTCGACGTCCCCTCGCGACGGGATCGCTGCCTCAAGGGTGATCAAACAGGCACGTTTCGTCAACACCCAGCAGGAGTCGGGCATCGCTCCCGCGCCGTGCCCGGCGCGGACGGGGCGTCAGGTGCGGACCGCCCGGGTGCGCTCGCGGTCGTGGGCGTCGCCCAGAAGCGTTTCGGCGGGCGCGGCCCGTCCGGTGTCCCCGGCGTCGACGGCGCCCGTGCCCGCCGTTCCCGTGCCGTGTCCGCGGTCGAGTTCGCACCAGATGCGCTTGCCGGCGCCCTCCTGCCGCCAGCCCCAGCGATCGGCGAGGCCGCAGACCAGTTCCAGACCGCGCCCGCTGGTCTCCTCCTCCTCGGCCCGTCTGCGTCTCGGCGGTCTGCTGCTGGTGTCGACGACCTCGATCCGCGCCGTTCCGCCGCCCGCCACCAGGCAGCCGGAGAGGACTATGCGCAGCAGGGCGGGACGACCGGTGTGGACAACGGCGTTGGTGACCAGTTCGGAGACCAGCAGGACCAGGGTCTCCACCAGAGACTCGTCCGCTCCCACACCGAACCCGGCGAGGCGTGACCGGGCCCACTCCCGGGCCTTCCCCACCTCTCTGGGATCGGTTCCGACCTCCAACTGCGCCTGAAGCATCTGCACCCTTCACACCATCCTGCCCGGGAGCACATGGCCGCGCGCCGACGCGAGACCACCGTCCGTTCCCCCGGTGCAGGACAGCCTGATGGACCCGCGGTCGCGGCAACAAGCGCTTCGGGCATATTCCGGCGCAAAGGAGTAGCGTTACCGCATACTGTGCGACGCTCCGCGCGGGGACTCGAACGCCCGAGCCCGAGTACGTCAACAGCCGTTCTTCTCGGGCCTTTTCGTGATCGACCGAGGCCATGAAGCGACAGCGGCGGTCGTCGCCGTCCTCGGCGCCCCGACGGGCTCGGGCACCATCCGCGTCACCCACGTCGTCCGGCGCCGGACCACCGCCCACGGCGAGGAGCCGGACGCCCCCCGGATCGCCTCGAAGCGGACGGCGCGCGGCCGTCCGACGGGGCGACAGGGCCGGCGGCGGCCCGCCGTCAGGCGCTGAGGGGGCTCGCGGTGTCGTCCGTGGCGGCGTCGAGGTCCGGGTAGCAGTCGAAGAGCCGCCGGACGCCGAGCGCCGCGAGGACGCGGTTGACGTGGGAGCCGTCCACCGCGCCCTGGGCGGGGAGGATCAGCCGGAGCCGCCCCGCGCACGAGCGCATCAGACGGCGCGAGGCTATGAGGACGCCGACGCCGCTGGAGTCGCAGAACAGCACCTGCGACAGGTCGAGCACGAGGCTCCGGCGGCCGTCGGCCACGGCGTCGTGCACCCGCTGGCGGACCGACGGGGAGGTGACGAGATCCAGCTCGCCCGACACCCGCAGAACGGCCCACTCCCCCCGCTCCTCCTCGATCACCTTCAACGACACGAGTCCGTAGTCCCTTCGTCCGCCGACACCAACCGGAACAGTCTCTTCTCCGTCCTCTTCCCCGCGGCGGCCGTCCCCGCCGGCCTCCGTCCGAACAGCCGTAGACCACGACCCTATGTCGAATCAGGTCTCACCCTCTCCCCACTTCCGGTCACACCCGCATAACACGGCGCCGAATTCGGACAGGAACGAACCGGTCCGACCTCCGACAAGGCGCCCAAAGCGACCGATTCGCCGCCGTGCACCCCCACTCCCGGACGGTCGTTGCCGTAAAGGCGGGCATCCTGTCAGCCCCTGCCACTACATTCGAGATGAACAGGAGGGCCGGGGGGTGGAAATGCCGAACGAGACACCGAACGGGACGCCGAGGGAGACGGCGGTCGAGACGGCGGCCGGGACACAGCCTCACCGGGACCACGAGATGCGGTGGCGGCTGGCGCGGGGCGAGGAACCCGCGCTGGGCGAACTCTACGACGGATACGCCTCGATGGTGCACGGCCTCGCCCTCCGCTTCCTGGACGACCAGGAGGCCGCGGACCGGATCGTGGGCGAGGTCTTCGCCGAGGTCTGGGAGCACCCCCTGGCGTACGAGCCGAAGCGGGGCTCGCTCCGCTCCTGGCTCGTCGAACTCACCCACCGGCAGTCCGTGCGGCACCTGTGCGAGCGCATCCCCTGCGGGGAGTCGTGCGAGGGGCTGGAGGAGCGGGTCCGCACCGCGTCGGCGGTCGCCCGCGCGGACCTCATGGCCACCGCCATGCCCGTCTCGCTGCGGGACGCGCTGGAGTTGACGTACGCCCGGCGCCGCGACTACCGCGCGGTCGCCGCCGAGCTGGGCGTGAGCGAGGACGAGGCACGCCGGCGGTTGCGCCTGGGACTGCGGATGCTGTCCACGGCCGTGACGCGCACGGTGCCGGGGTCCGGCGCCGGGAGGGCCTCGTGAGCCTCCCCGAGAGCCGGCCGCGGGGCGGCGGTCCCCCGGACGACGGGCCGGCCGGCGGCGAACCGGCGGGTGAGGACGGCACACCGCCTCCCGACGGGAACGTGCCGCCCGGATACGACCACTTCGCCCTGAAGTCCCTGCTCGGCGCGTGGGCCCTGTCCGCCTGCTCGCCCGAGGAGACCGCCGCCGTCGAGGCGCACCTGACCGGCTGCGCCTCCTGCGCCGACGAGGCGCTGCTGCTGCGCGAGGCCGTGGGCCTGATGCACCGCGAGGAGACCCTGGACCTGGACCCCCGACTCCGCTCCCGCGTGCTGGAGGAGTGCCTGCGCCGCCGCCCGGCCGAACTCCCCCTGCCCCGGTGGGCGGCGCCGTACGACGCGGAGACCGCACGGCTGGACGCGCTGCTGCGCGACATGGGCGACGGGGAGTGGAACACCCCGGTACGGCTGCGCTGGGCGGAGGGCGAGCGCACGCTCACGCTCTGCGGGGTGCTGGCCCACCTCGGCTCGGTGGACGGCCTCGTGGCCACCACGCTCGGCCTCCCCGACCCGCTCGGCCCCGGCGCCCCGCGCACGGTGGACGAGCGCACGGAGGCGGCCATCGAGCGCTGCCGGCAGCACGGCCCGCCGTTCGTCCGGAACAAGTGGCGCACCCAGACCAGGAACGTCGTCCGCACGGCGACCCTCCGGGCCGCGGAGGTGGCCGACCTCCCGGTGGACTTCACCCACGCCCGGCGACCGGTGCGCGAAGCGCTGGTCGGCCGGGCGTTCGCGTGCTGGATCCACGCGGGGGACATCGCGGCGGCGATCGACTACCCCTACGGGCCTCCCGCGTCCGAACACCTGGGCCTGATGGTGGAGTTCTCCGTGCGGCGCCTGCCCGCGGCCCTCGCGGCCCGCCGGCGCGCCGGACTGGCCGCCCCGCCGCGCCGGCTGACGGCGGCGGGCGCACCGGGCCGCACCCTCCGTCTGGAGATCGAGGGCCGCGGCGGCGGCGACTGGTACATCCCCCTGGACTCCCCGGCCGCCCTGGCCACCCCGGAGCGGACGGTCGCCCACCTGGCGATGGAGGACACGGAGTTCTGCCTGCTGGCGGCGGGGCACGTCCCGCCGCAGGAGGCGGCCGCGGGCCAGGAGGGCGACCGGGAGGCGATCCACGACGTCCTGTGGGCCGTGGCCTCGCTCTCCCGTCTGTGACCCCGCCCGCGCGCCCTGCCGTGGTCCCCGGAGGACCCCGGCGTCTTCCGGGGGCCTCCGGGGTCGGGCCCCGGGCTCAGGGACTCAGGAACTCAGGGGCTCAGGCGAAGACCACCGTGCGCCGGCCGTTGAGCAGGACGCGGTGCTCGCTGTGCCACTTCACCGCACGGGCCAGCGCCTGGCACTCCACGTCCCGGCCGATCGCCACGAGCTGCTCGGGCGTGACCTCGTGGCCCACCCGTTCCACCTCCTGCTCGATGATCGGCCCCTCGTCCAACTCGGCGGTGACGTAGTGGGCCGTGGCGCCGATCAGCTTCACGCCGCGCGCGTGGGCCTGGTGGTACGGCCGGGCGCCCTTGAAGCTCGGCAGGAACGAGTGGTGGATGTTGATGATCCGGCCCGACAGCTCCTTGCACAGGTCGTCCGAGAGGACCTGCATGTAGCGGGCGAGCACCACCAGCTCCACGTCCTCGTCCCGGACGAGCTTCAGCAGCCGCGCCTCCGCCTCGGGCTTGGTGTCCTTGGTGACGGGGATGTGGTGGAAGGGGATGTTGTAGGAGGAGACCAGCTCCTCGAAGTCCGTGTGGTTGGAGACCACGGCCACGATCTCCACCGGCAGCGCGCCGATGCGGGTGCGGAACAGCAGGTCGTTCAGGCAGTGGCCGAACCGGCTGACCATCAGGATCACGCGCATCCTGTCGCCCGCGCGGTGGATCTGCCAGTCCATCTGGAAGGAGTCGCCCACCGCCGCGAAGCTCGCCCGCAGCTTCTCCAGGGTCACCGGCGCCTCGGCGCTGAAGTGCACCCGCATGAAGAACAGTCCGGTGTCGCGGTCTCCGAACTGTTGGCTGTCCTCGATGTTGCAGCCGGTCATGAAGAGGTAGCTGGAGACTGCGTGCACGATGCCCTGTTTGTCCGGGCACGAGAGCGTCAGGACGTACTGCTCGCGCTCCGCGGACCGTTCGGACTGCTCGGGGAGCGGGGTGGACTGCGGCTGGCTCATGTACACAAGCGTGGCACACCCGGAGGGGCGCTCCGGGAGGGGTCTCAGGCCGCTCCCAGCATGACCGCCAGCACGTCGAGGGAATGAGGCGGTTCGTCCGGATTGTCCCCGTCGTTCGCCGCCAGCAGGACGTGGGCGTCGCGCGCCGCGCGGACGGCCTCCGGCCAGCCGGGGTGCTCCATGTACGCCGCCACCGGGGCGTCCGCGCCGACCTGGTGCATGATCCGCAGGACGCGCAGCACCGCCACGTCGACGAGGGCCGCCTCCTGGGCGTCGCGGAAGATCGTGCCTATGTACTTCTCCGCGGACCAGTTGTCCAGCCAGGTGTCCTCGACCAGACGGTAGACGGCGTCCGTGACGTCGCCGTACCCTGGGCGGCCCGCCAGCCAGCACTCCTGCTGGAACACGGGGTCGGAGAGCATGTGCAGCGCGGAGCGCACGTTGCTGCGCCAGCGCCACCACGGCATGTCTTTGCAGGGCATGCCGTCCATGGTGCTGGAACGACCGCCGCGGCGTGAAGACCTCTCCTGTGCGTGCACGGTCATCGATCGTACGTTCCGCCCGGAAAGCGATCATCGGACCCCCCCTCTGTTCACCTCCCGGTTGCCCTCCGTTCGGTTTTCATCACTCGGCCGTTACAGCCGGAGCGGAATCGTGCTGACCCATGACCGCACGGCGTCGCAAACGTTCCGCCAGGACCACGACCACCCTCGCCGCCACCATGGGGGTCTGCGCGTCACTGCTCACCGGCTGCGGCGTGCTGCCCGGTGACGCGAGAGCCGACAACGGCACCGTGACCGTGATGACATGGGCTCCGCAGGGCACCAAGGCCACCAACATGCCGGGCATGCCGGCCATGGCGGAGGCATATGCACGCTGGGTGAACGCCACCGGCGGCATCAACGGACGCACGCTCCGGGTTCTCACCTGCAACGACCACAACGACTCGGTCAGAGCCGCCCGGTGCGCCCACCGGGCCCGCACCGAGGGGGCGGTCGCCGTCGTCGGCTCCTACAGCCAGCACGGCCGGACGTTCATGGCCGCCCTGGAGTCGGCCGGGATCCCCTACATCGGCGGATACGGCATCACGGACGAGGAGTTCACCAGCCCGCTGTCGTACCCCGTCAACGGCGGCCTGGCCGCCCTGCTCGCCGGGAACGGCCACCAGCTCGCCTCCCGGTGCGAGCAGGTCTCCCTCGTCCGCCCCGACACCGTCGCCGGCGACCAGCTCCCCGAGCTGCTGAACGCCGGCCTCGCCGCGGGAGGACGCGCCGAGGCCGCGGACATCCGCGCGCCCGAGGACTCCTCCGACTACACCGAGCACGCCCGGCGCGCGCTGAAGGGCGTGGGCCTGGACGCCGACGGGGACGGGATCGGCACGGTGGCCGGCGGGGACGCCGACCGGGCGTGCGTCACGGCCGTGCTCGGCGGCCGCACCGACACCTTCTTCGACTCCTTCCGGCGGCTGGGCGAGGAGGGGCCGCGGGTGCGGATCGCCTCGGTGCTCGGCAGCGTGCAGCAGTCCCTGGTGGACCGCACCGGCGGCCCGGAGAGCCAGTGGGAGGGCGCGTACGCCACCGGCTGGTACCCGGCCTCCTCCGACCAGCGCTGGGCGCGGATGAAGCAGGTCGTCCGCGAGCACGCCTTCGGCGACAACCGCATCGACCCGGCCGACCCGGGCGTCCAGACGACGTGGATCGCCTACACCGTGTTCCGCGCCGCGCTGGAGAACGTGGACGGCCCGGTCACGGCCAACTCCGTGCGGCGCGCCCTGGAGACCATGCCCCCGGTGGACACCGGCGGGCTGACGCCCAAGCTGAGCTGGGGGTACGACGACATGCTGGCCGTCCGCGACCACCCGCGGCTGGTCAACTCCATGGTGACCTTCCAGCGGGTCCAGGAGGGCACGCTGACCCAGGTCCGCGAGGACTTCGTCGACGTGCGGAACACCCTGGAGGCCGCGTCCGGGCACGGCTGACCCGTGCCCGGACGCGGGGTCGCACTCGGGTCCGTGCCCGGCCCTACAGCCGGTCGAACCGGCGCTCGGGCAGGCCGTACTCGCGGGCGGTCGGGTTCCACAGCCCGGCCGCCTTCTTCTTCGCCGCCGTGGCCTCGCCACTGGCGCGGTTGCCCTGGGCCGTCCGGCCGGTGGTGCGCGCCTGGCCCTTGTGGCAGCCCTTCTTGCCCGCGACCTGGTCGGCCCACGCCGCGTAGTGGTTGTCCGCCGCGGCGGACGCCTTCCACGCCTTGGTGAGGGAGTCGGCCAGCGCCTGGTGGTCGGGCAGCTCGTCGATCTCGAGCTCGCCCAGCCTGGTCACCAGGTCGTTGCGCTGCCGGGCGGCGTCGCGCAGATCGCCGGCGGCCTGGGCGAGGTTCTTGCACTTCCTGATGTTCTCGACCGACCGGATGACCGCTTCGCGGCTGTCGCCGCTGTCGGCGAGCAGCTTGTCCAGCTCCTTCGCCTGGGCCTCGGCCGGGTCGGTGGTGGGGGACGGGGCCGACGACTCCTCCACCGGGGCGGAGGGCGACGCCGCCGCCCGGGGCTTCCCGGACTGGTCGCCGTCGCCGCTCAGCGCCGCCCCGGCGGCCAGTCCGGCCACGGCGCAGCCCGCGACGACGATCCCGACCACCGCGACGCGCGGCAGGCCGCGCCGCCCGCCCGAGGCGGCACGGCCGCGGGGCTCGTACCCGCCGCCTCCGCCGCCGTACGACGGCCCCTGCCGCGACGGGGGCGAGGGCGGGGCGGTCGCCGGGTCGATGGGCGGGAGCTGCTGGGTGGCGTCGGCGGGCTCGCCGCCCGGCCGGGGGCCGGAGGAGCGGAACAGGCCGTCGAAGTCCGCGGGCGGAGGACGGTCGCCGGGGGTGCCGGGCCGTATCCCGTAGGGGGCCCCGGCGGGCGGCGGCGGAACCGCGCCGCCGTGCCGCGGGGCGGAGGGCGCGGGCGCGCCCTCCGCCGGCAGGGGCCGGCGGAGCACGGTCGTGCTCTCGGTGTCCCGCTCCGGGGCGCCGGGGGCGGACGGGACGGGCCTGATCACCCGGGTCGCGTCGTCGACGTCACCGCCGCCCGCGGGGGCGGCGGCGGCCATCGGGGGCAGCAGCTGGGTCTCGTCGGCCGCCCCGGGCACGGCGCCCGCCGCCGGGGGCTGCGGCGGCACCTGCGGCGCCTGCGGAGGTGCCGCCGGAGGCTGGGGCGTCCACTGGGGCGGCTGCTGGGCCTGCGGCCCGGCCGGAGCCGCCGGCTGCCCGGGCGGCGACGATCGGGGTCCCCACGGCTGCCCCCAGGGCTGTCCCGCCGGCGGGCTCACCTGGGAGTCGCCGCGGCCGGGAATCCACGGCTCACCGTTCGACGGCAGGACAACACCCTCACGCGCCTCGTCGCCCTGTCGGCTGTGCGTCGTCACCGGGACTCCTCGTTCGCCTGACTGTCACGATCGTCGGCTCACGCTACCGGGTCGCTCACGTGCTCGACCACGCCCCCGGAAGTGACGGCCCAGCCTTCCCGTTCCCGGCCGGGACGAAACCCCTCACATCGCCGTTTGCTCACGCCGGGACGAGTTCCGTCTCCAGTCGCTCGGTGAACTCCCTGACCACCTGCTCCTCCCGGTACGGCTCGAGGCGGCCCCGGAAGTCCTCCAGGTACTCCGAACCCCGCTGGGAGCGCAGGCCGCCCAGGAGCTCGACCGCCCGCGCGCCCGTGTGGCAGGCGTGTTCGAGCTCACGCTGCTGCACCCGTGCCGTGGCGAGCAACAGCAGATCGATCGCGCGCCGCCGCGTCCGCCGCTCCGGAAGCCCCGTCAGGGCCTCCTCGGCGCGGCGCTGGGCGGGGATGGGCTGGTTCAGGTCCCGGTGGCAGTGGGCGAGTTCGTCGGCCAGGTAGGCGGCGTCGAAGTGGGCGATCCACTCCGGGTCGTCGCCCGCGTCCGTGGCCGCCTCGGCCCGGTCGAACGCGGCCAGGGCCCGTCCGGCGGCGAGTTGGCAGGCCCGGACGTCGCCCATCAGCGCGTGGCCGCGGGCCTCCGCCGCGTGGAACATCGCCTGCACCCGCGGGGTCACCCGTCCCCGCGCGCCCTCCTGCGCGGCTCGGGCGAGCTGGGCTATCTCCCGTGGGGTGCCGAGCGCGGCGGCCAGGTGGCTCATGCCCGCGGCCAGCACGTAGCCGCCGTACGCCCGGTCGTCCGCGGCCTGGGCCATGCGCAGCGCCTGGATGTAGTACCGCTGTGCCAGGCCGGGTTGCCCGGTGTCCACGGCCATGTAGCCCGCCAGTTCGGTGAGTCGGGCGACCGCGCCGAACAACTCCCGTCCCACCGCGTCCTTGTAGGAGCCCGTCAGCAGTCCGGAGACCACGCTGTTGAGGTAGTGGACGACGACCGGCCGCACGTGGCCGCTGCCGAAGCGGTGGTCCAGCTCCGACAGGGCCGTGGTGGTCTCCCGCACCGCCGCGACGTCCGAGGCCCCCACCCGCGGCCCGGAGGCGCGCGCCACCTGGGGGTCCGGGGGTGTGATGAGCCAGTCGCGGCTGGGCTCTACCAGGGCGGAGAACGTCGCCGGCTGGGCGGTGAGCAGGTCGCGGCGCCCCACGTCGCTGCGCCACAGCTCGCTCGCCTGCTCGATGGCCCCGGAGACGGTGGACGCGAACCGCAGGCCGACGCCGGCGGCCATGTTCCTGCCGCCCGCCATGCCGATCTCCTCGACCGTGACGGTCCGGCCGAGCTTGCGGCCCAGCGCCTCGGCGATGATGGCGGGCGCCCGGCCGCGCGGCTGCTGGCCGCGCAGCCAGCGGGCGACGGACGTCTTGTCGTAGCGCAGGTCGAGCCCGTGCTCGGCACCGCACATGTTGACGCGGCGGGCCAGTCCGGCGTTGGAACAACCCGCCTCCTGGATGAGCGCCTGCAACCGTTCGTTCGGCTGCCGTGCGACCAACGGCCTGGCGGCCATGCGGTCCCCCTCCTGGTGGTGGCCCGTGTTCCGGAGCGCTCGTGGCGTCCGGACGGTCCGGATGGTTGGGACGGCCGGGAGGCGCGGACGCTCCCCTCGCGCCACGCTCGCCCCGCCGAGCGCATATGCCAAGATTTCCGGCACCGCGCCGCACAGGGAACTACCCATCCACAGCCGCCGGTTCATGCACGCGCCCCCGTCCGTGCACCCGTGCGCCCCGCGTGCCGGAGAGATGCTTCCGCACGAATCCATGACCAGGCCGTAACCCTTGGTCACCGGTAAAGTTGTGATGGTCGTGGAGGAGGCCATGAACATCACAACAGCGACAACGTCCGTCGCGGCAGACCCGCACCTTCCCGAGCAGCGCACCGAGCCCTCGGCCGGCCCGATGGTCGAGCACGCGGCGCGTTACGCGGAAGAGCGGCACTGGGACGTATTCCCCGGCACGTGGCTGGAGATTTCGAAGGGTGTACCACGCTGCTCCTGCGGAGCGGCCGACTGCCCGGCGCCCGGCGCGCATCCCGTCCAAGAGGACTGGGCGACACAGGCGACGGGCAGTGCGACGGTGGTACGCCGCATGTGGTCGGACCGTCCGAACGCGTCGGTGCTGCTGCCGACGGGGCGGACCTTCGACATCGTCGAGGTGCCGGAGACCACCGGCTGCCTGGCACTGGCCCGGATGGAACGCATGGAGGTGCGACTCGGCCCGGTCATCGGCACACCCGACGGGCGGATGCTCTTCTTCGTCCTGCCGGGCGGCGCCGCCAAGATCCCCGATCTGGTGCGGAAACTGGGGTGGTCCCCGAACGGGCTCGGGCTGACCGCGCTGGGCGAGGGCGACTGGGTGCCCGCGCCGCCGACCCGGATGGGCACGCGCGGCCCGGTGCTGTGGGTGCGGCAGCCCACGGCGGCCAACCGGTGGCTGCCCGACGCCGAGGAGATCATCTCGCCGCTGGCGTACGCCTGCGGCCGTGACGCCGCCGCGGCGCGCGGAAACTGACCACACGGAAGAAACCCCGAGAAACCCACGGAAGACAACGAGCACGGCGGCCGACCCGACCGGTCGGCCGCTCCCTCGCGCCGTTGCCCGTCGAGGCCGCTCGGCCCGGCGGCATGACGGTACGTCAGGCGGGGAGCGCGCCCTGGAGGAAGGGCTCGACGACCTGCCGCCACTGCTCGGGCTGGTCGTAGTGGACGAGGTGGCCGGCGTCGTCCACCTCGGCGTAGACGCCCTGGGGCAGGACGCGGACCATCTCCTGCGCCTCGGCCCGGCCCAGCTCGCCGTCGATGCCGCGGACCACCAGGGTCGGGCACCGCACCAGGGCCAGCTCCTCCCAGTGCGCCTCGTGGACCCAGGTCTCGCGGATCATCAGCATCTGACGGCGGGAGAACACCGGCCGCCAGCCGTCCATGCGCTCGGCCATCACCTCGGCGAAGAAGTCGCCGCGCGAGGGGTAGGGCCGCTCCAGGAGCGGGTCCTCCTCCCCGAACCACTTGCGGACGTCGGCGAGGGTGGCGAAGGGGACCGGCCAGGTCGCGAACCACTGCTCCCACTCGCGCTGGGACCGCTTGCCCAGCGCCGAGGCCCGCATGTCGCAGATCACCACGGCGCGGACCAGATCGGGACGCTTGGCGGCGAGCTGCCAGGCGGTGAGCGCGCCCATGGCGTGACCGACGAGCGCCACGGGCGCCATGCCGAGCTGCTCGATGACGGCCTCGGCGTCCGCCACGTACGCCTCGCGGTCGAACGGGCCGTCGGTGGGCTTGTCGCTGCGGCCGTGACCGCGCTGGTCGAGGCCGACGGCACGGTAGCGCTCGGAGAGCCAGCGGGCGGTGGTCGCCCAGTGCGAGGCACGGCCCATCAGACCGTGCAACAGCAGTACGCCCGGCGCCTGTCGGTCGCCCCCCGTCTGCACGCCCTTGGGCGGGTCGGCGAACTCCCAGGCCGCGAGCCGCAGACCGCCCGCTCCCCTGACATTGATGCGTCGAACCATGCGTCCTGGCACCCCCATTCCTTCTGTCCGCTCGTCCCCTGCCGGCCTCACGCTATCGAACTTTTATTCGAACAAGCCCTTCTGACGTGCAACACCCCTCTATCGAGTGACACTCGGCGAGTGTCGGCCGCTCGGGCCGAGGGGAGACAGCTACCGGGAGGCGGACCGCTCGGGGACAGAGGTCCGCGGGGAGCGACCCTGGGAGTTCGGGGCTCAGGGTCGCACAGGGGGAAGCGGGGAGGCGGGATCCCGGCGCCACACG
>NZ_BAAASZ010000004.1:0-14876 GCF_039533145.1 Streptomyces macrosporus | reverse complement strand
ACACGGCGCCGGGATCCCGGTGCTTTCACGACCCCCATGGACGACTCCCCTCGTCCGCGTACGCGTATCCGAAAGCGTGTCACGACGCGGCCTCCGCCGCCCGGATTCCGGCAACTCCGGTGGTGAGGAATCCGCCGCGTCCCGGCGCCGACGTGCCGGCGCCGGGACGACCTCCGGCTCCCGGCGCGTCGGAAGGGACCGCCCGGGGACGTGGGGGGTGGGAACGGCCGGGGCCGCGGGGCCGGCCCGCGCGGCCTTCCCGGCCGGCTCGACTAGCGCTTGGCGACGAACACGTGCGCGGCGACCGCGGGGGACAGCTCCGCCGCCTCCCCGCCGCTGCCGACCTGCACACCGCCGCCCGCGCCCGCCGTCACGCTGACCACCGCGCCCGGCTGCACACCGGCCCGGCGCAGCGTGTACATCAGCTGGGCGTCCGTCTGGATCGGCTCGCCGATGCGGCGCACCACGACCGTCTTGCCGTCGGCGCCCGCGTCCAGGTCGGACAGGCTCACCATGTCGTCGCTCAGGAACGGGCCGGCCTCCGTCGGCTCGCCCAGCTCCTCCAGGCCCGGGATCGGGTTGCCGTACGGGGACTCGGTGGGGTGGCGGAGCAGTTCGAGCACGCGGCGCTCGACCGCCTCGCTCATCACGTGCTCCCAGCGACACGCCTCCGCGTGCACCTGCTCCCACTCCAGGCCGATCACGTCGACGAGCAGGCACTCGGCCAGCCGGTGCTTGCGCATCACGCGCGTCGCCAGCCGCCGGCCCTCCTCGGTCAGCTCCAGGTGCCGGTCCCCGGCCACCTTGAGCAGACCGTCGCGCTCCATCCGCGCGACCGTCTGGCTGACCGTCGGGCCGCTCTGGTCGAGCCGCTCGGCGATCCGGGCACGCATGGGGACCACGCCCTCCTCCTCCAGCTCCAGGATGGTGCGGAGATACATCTCCGTGGTGTCGATGAGTCCGGACATGCGCGCCCCTCGTCAGCTCGTGCGGTGGCCCTGACATCCAATTCTGACGCATGGGCCCGACAACCGTGCCCGGCCTGTCGGAGGCCGCTCGGGCGGCCTCGCCGCGCCGTCGGGACGGTGTTGACAGGACAGTGGTCCAGACCTCACCGTGATCGCGGTGTCGCACGGGCACCCCCGGCGCCCCGGGCGCTCGGGGGCGGGCGCGCCGGGACGCGTCACGACGACGGGAGGCCGTACGGACATGAGCGGGAACGGGCTGGCGGAGCGGTTCATCGACGCGGCCATCGGTCTGCTGGCGCGGGTGCGGGAGGAGGAGTCCGAGACCGTCGCGGCGGCCGGGAAGCTGATCGCCGACGCCTTCGCCTCCGGCGGTCGCGTCTTCGCCTTCGGCGCGGGGCACTCCTCGCTGCCCGCCCAGGACGTGGTCTACCGGGCGGGCGGCCTCGCCGTGATGAACCTCCTGCCCGTCCCGGGCGCCGTCGGCGTCGACGTCGTGCCCGCGACCCTGGGCAGCGCGCTGGAGCGGGTGACGGGCCTGGCCTCCGCCGTGCTGGACACGGGCCCGGTGCGGGCGGGCGACGTCCTGGTGGTGATCTCCCTGTCCGGCCGCAACACGCTGCCCGTGGAGATGGCCTCCCGCGCCCGGGAGCTCGGTCTGAAGGTGATCGGCGTCACCTCGGTCGCGTACGCGGAGGGCACCACCCCGCGCAACGCCTCGGGCACGTTCCTGAAGGACCACTGCGACGTCGTCGTCGACAGCAAGATCGCGGTGGGCGACGCGGAGCTGACGGCGGACGGCATCGACGCCCCCTTCGCCCCCGCCTCGACGGTCGTGACGAGCGCGATCATGCAGGCCGTCGTCGCCACGGCGGCCGGCGAGCTGGCCGCCCGCGGCATCACCCCGCCCCTGCTGCGCTCGGGGAACGTGGACGGCGGGCACGAGTGGAACGGCCGCGTGATGGAGGAGTACGCGGACCGCATCTTCTACCGCTGACGCCCCGGCCCGGGTCCGGGTCGGGGCCCGGCCCCGGGCTCAGGCCAGGGCGCGGGCGAGGTCGACCGCGGTGGCGACGCGGTCCGCGACGGCCTCCGCGTAGAGGACGTCCGAGCGGTCGAACCCGCGGCGGCTCGGGCCGCGCAGGAACGTGAGCACGCCCAGGGAGCGCCCCCGGCTGCGCAGGACCACGCACAGCCCGTGCACCGTGCCCTCCGGCCACCTGCGGGCCCGCGCCCACCCCGGCACCGCCGTGCCGCCCACGCTCGTGCGGACCGGGCCGCAGCGCTCGAACGCCTGGAGGGCCGGGTGGTCCTCCGGGTAGCGCATCGGGACGCCCGTCGCCGCCGTGCCCGGCGCGGGCGCCTCGGCCGTGCGGATCAGGCGCACCGGGGAGTCGCCGGCCGCCAGGTCCAGCAGCGCGTGGTCGGCGAAGCCCGCCAGGGCGAAGTCCAGGTGGACCGACGCCGCCTCCATCGGATCCTCGCACTCGGCCGCGGCCCGGGTCGCCCGGTGGAGCTGGTTGCCGCGGAACCGGGACCGCGCCGCGTCCTGCTCGACCCGCTTGGCCTCGGTGACGTCCTGGAAGAACCACGCCACGCCCAGGGGCACCGGGGCCTCCTCCGCCATCGGGGAGACCAGCCGCAGGAAGCCGCTGCGCCAGCAGCGGCGCGCGTCCCCGCCGCCCCCGTCCGTCCGGTCGGAGTCCGCGCGCAGCGTCACCCACAGCTCCGCCGGACCCTGGGTGGGGCCCTCCGCCAGCACGTGCTGGAGGGCGCTCTCCAACTCCTCCACGCCCTCCCCCACCAGTTCGCCCAGCGGTCGTCCGAGCATCGACGTCCGGCCGACGCGCAGCGCGCGGGCGGCGTGGACGTTGGCGACGGCCGGGCGCAGATCGGCGTCGACCAGGACCACCCCCCACGAGGCGTCCTCGAACAGCGCCTCGCTCAGGGCGATCGACCGCTCCAGGTCGATCTGCGTGCGCACCTCGCTGAACGCGCAGTACACGCCGGCGGGCCTGCCGTCGGCGCCGCGCACCCCGGAGGACTGGGTGCGCACCAGCACCCGCCCGCCGTCCTTGCGAAGCAGCGCGAACTCGTGGACCTGGCGGCCGGGCGCGGTCATCGCGCCGAACAGCCGGGCCTGGACGTCCGCGGCGTCGGCCGTGCGGACCGCCCAGCCCGCCAGCCCCCGGCGGCCGACGGCCTCCTCCTTCGTCCAGCCCAGGATGCGCTCGGCCTCGCGGTTCCAGTGGGTCACGACGCCGTCGGCGTCGAAGGCGCACAGGGCCGCGTCCATGCCGTCCAGGAGGGCCGTCAGCAGCCGCTCGCTCTCGGCGCCGCGGAGTCTCCCGGGGCCGGGGATCGGAGGCACCGGTCCGGCGGAACCGCCGCGGACGTCGCCTCCGTCACCGGCGCCGTGTTCGAAGTGGGTCTCGGACTGAGCGGTCACCTGGACACCCCCGGCTGGCACGCTGCGCGCAACTGCACTCCCGATCATTCAACTCGAACGTGACCCACCCCACACGCGGTTCGGGAAAATCGTTGTACCCCCGAAATTCGCTTGTCGTTCCCCGGCGCCCGCGCTTAACGTGCGAGGTACACGAGAAGGGAGGTGGTTCGGCAGATGAGTTGTTACCGGACGCGTGAGGTGGCTGCGGCCTAGGAGCCGTACGTCACAGCGTGACGCCGGCACCGCCGGCCAATCCCAAGCAGTCACCCGACCCGCGGGCTGTCGGTACGTCCGACCGACCCCCGTCGCGCACGGCGCGACCGGGGCCAGGCCCGCGGGTCGTCTGCGTTCCGGCGAGGACGGCCGTCAGGGGCAGAGGCGCTCGACCGTCCAGCCCGCGTCCGTCCTGACGTAGCGCAGCCGGTCGTGGAGGCGGTTCTCGCGCCCCTGCCAGAACTCCACCGTCTCCGCCACGACGCGGTAGCCGCCCCACCGCGGCGGCACCGGGACGTCCTCCGTCTCCGGGTAGCGGGCGGCCAGGGCCTCGTAGGTGCGGTCCAGCTCCTCCCGGGAGGCCACCTTCGAGGACTGCTCGCTGGCCCACGCGCCCAGTTGCGAGCCGTGCGGACGGGTGCGGAAGTAGGCCGCCGTCTCGTCCCGGCCGGTGCGCTCCGCCCGACCGGAGACGATCACCTGGCGGGCGATGGCGTGCCAGGGGAAGAGCAGCGAGACGTACGGGTTCGCCTCGATCTCGCGCCCCTTGCGGGAGCCGTAGTTGGTGTAGAAGACGAAACCGCGCTCGTCGAACTGCTTGAGCAGGACCGTGCGGGAACTGGGCCGCCCGCGTTCGTCCGCCGTGGAGACGACCATCGCGTTCGGCTCGTGCAGTCCGGCGGTCACCGCGTCCTCGAACCAGCGCAGGAACTGCTGGTACGGGTCGTCGGCGAGATCCTCCGTGCGGAGCCCCTCCGCGCGGTAGTGGGCCCGCATCGAGGCGGGGTCCAGGTGCGGACGGTGGGCGAGGGCTTCACGGGCTGCGTCGTCGGCTTGAGGCACGCGTTCATCTTGCAACATCGCCGTCACGAGGCGCCCGGCACGGGCGAATCAGCTTGCCCGTTCTCCACCTTCCGTACACCTGGCCCGGAGAAAAGCGAAGTGTGCCGCATCTCACCCTTCCCCGCATCCACCGAACCCGACAGAATCGCCGGCTGGAGGACTGTGGCCTTCGCACAGCGCGGGCTATCGTGTCCGACCAGCCGTTGCCGGTGACCACCGGCAACGTGGGCACGACCGGGCACCGGCCCGGACCGCCGACTCCCCCACGGCGGCGGAACCGCACCGGTGGACCCATCGAGAGCCGATCGGCCCCCTTGGGTCGTCCCGTTGTCGCCCTCCCGCCGAACCAGATACGAGGAGCCGCCTGATGTCCGAGTTCGTACCCGGGCTCGAAGGAGTCGTCGCGTTCGAGACGGAGATCGCCGAACCCGACAAGGAGGGCGGCGCCCTCCGCTACCGGGGCGTGGACATCGAGGACCTGGTGGGCCACGTCTCCTTCGGAAACGTGTGGGGTCTGCTGGTGGACGGCAGCTTCAACCCCGGCCTGCCCCCCGCCGAGCCCTTCCCCATCCCGGTGCACTCCGGTGACATCCGGGTGGACGTGCAGTCCGCGCTGGCGATGCTCGCGCCCGTGTGGGGCCTGAAACCGCTGCTGGACATCGACGAGGAGCAGGCCCGCGAGGACCTGGCGCGGGCCGCGGTGATGGCGCTGTCCTACGTGGCCCAGTCGGCGCGCGGACAGGGCCTGCCGATGGTCCCGCAGAAGGAGATCGACAAGGCCGAGACCGTCGTGGAGCGCTTCATGCGCCGCTGGCGGGGCGAGCCCGACCCCAAGCACGTCGCGGCCGTGGACGCCTACTGGACGTCGGCCGCCGAGCACGGCATGAACGCCTCCACCTTCACCGCCCGCGTCATCGCCTCCACCGGCGCCGACGTGGCGGCGGCGCTGTCGGGCGCGGTCGGCGCGATGTCCGGCCCGCTGCACGGCGGCGCGCCCTCCCGGGTGCTGGGGATGATCGAGGAGATCGAGCGGACCGGGGACGCCGAGGGGTACGTCAAGCGGGCCCTGGACAAGGGCGAGCGCCTGATGGGCTTCGGCCACCGCGTCTACCGCGCCGAGGACCCGCGGGCGCGCGTGCTGCGCCGCACCGCCAAGGAGCTGGGCGCGCCGCGCTACGAGGTCGCCGAGGCGCTGGAGAAGGCGGCGCTGGAGGAGCTCCACAACCGGCGTCCGGACCGGGTGCTGGCCACCAACGTGGAGTTCTGGGCGGCGATCGTGCTGGACTTCGCCGAGGTTCCGGCGCACATGTTCACCTCGATGTTCACCTGCGCCCGCACCGCCGGCTGGTCGGCGCACATCCTGGAGCAGAAGCGCACCGGTCGGCTGGTGCGTCCCTCCGCGCGCTACGTCGGTCCCGGTCCGCGCAGCCCGCGCGAGGTCGAGGGCTACGACGAGATCGCCCACTGACCCCTTTCGCGGTTCCCTCGGTTCCGCGTGGAACCGAGCGGCTTCACGCGGCCTTCCGGCCCCGGTGCGGTGACCTCCGCGCCGGGGCCGCCGTGTCGTGCGGCCCGTGGCCCGACCCCGCCCGGCGGCGGCCCGTCACCTCGCCCGTCTGGCGCGCTCCACGAGGTCGACGGTGGCGCGGGGGTCGTCGACCTCCACCACGAGGCGGGCGTACCGCTCGTCGGCGAGTTCGATGACGACGGCCTTGTCGGGGTCCTTCACGTCCCAGAAGACCCGTTCGCCGTCGCGGTGGAAGGTGCCCGCGACGATGACGCCGGGCAGGTGGGTGCCCGGCGCGCGTATGCCCTTGGGCTCGCGGACGATGCCGGGGTCGCGAGTGGCTCCCCGGACGTTGGCGAGGGGTATCTCCAGACGGCTCTTGAGCGCCCAGAGCTTGTCGAGACCCTCCATCTCGATGGTGAGGGTGTCGTCGACGACGGTGACGCGGGCCATGGTCAGTCTCCTGTCGGTGCGTCCGGGCCGGTCGGGCCCGTCGGACGGTCGGCGGGCGGGGGCGCGAGGCACGCGGCCAGCGCGTGCGCCGCTTCGGGGCCGGCGCCGGCGGCGCCGGTGGTGCGGGAGCGCAGCCGCAGGCCGAGCACGGTCGCGGTCAGGGCCGCGGCCAGGTGCGGCCCCGCCTCGGCGGCCGGGCCGTCCGACGCGGCCAGGACGCCGGCGATCGCCTTCTCCAGCGCGCCGAACGCCTCCGCCGTCAACGCGGCGACCTCGGGGTCGCGGTGCGCCAGCTCGGCCTGGGCCAGCAGCAGCAGTCCGGCGGCCGGGCCGCTGTCGTAGGCGGCCGAGGCCGTGGCGAGGGCCCGGCGCGGGTCCGACGCCCCGACCAGTTCGTCGGCGAGCGGCAGGACGTGCCGGTCCAGGTGGCGGCGGAGCGCGGCGAGGTAGAGGCCGCGCTTGCTGCCGAACACCTTGTAGAGGCTGCCCCGGTGGACGCCGAGCGTGGTGACGAGGTCGTCGACGGAGGTGCCCTCGTAGCCGCGGCGGGCGAACAGCTCGGCCGCCGCCTCGACGGCCCGCTCCTCGTCGAACGCGCGTGGTCTCCCCATGCCGGCAACGGTACGCGATTTGAGAACGATCGGTCAAGAACGATTGTTCTCAAATTCCGGCGCACCCGGTTCCGCCCCGGCTCCGCCCGGTGGGACGCGGTGCGCCGCGGTGGAACGCGGAGGGCCGCACCCCGCCGGGAGCGGAGCGCGGCCCTGTGGCCCGGTCGCGCGGCCTCAGTCGCGCACGGGGATCTCGACGTACGAGGGCTTCCCGGCGGAGGAGGAGAACGTGAGCTTCGCCCAGGCCGGGTTGTGCTCGGCGTAGAGCGGGTCGACGGTGTCGATCACCAGGGCGAGCCGGTGGCCGGCCGCGACATCGTAGGCGGTGGAGAACAGCTCCAGGTCCACGTCGAACGCCTCGCCCGGCGTCTTGTCGTGGAAGCTGAACGGCGCGTGGGTGACCAGCTTGCCCACGCCCAGCGCGTTCACGTCGTACAGGTGGGCGACGAAGGTGCCGTCGGCCTCGGTGCTCGTCACCGTGGTGCGCAGCTTCACGGTGCCGCGGATCCGTCGCTCGTCGGCGTACCGCTCCGACCGCCAGACGGCGGCGTACCGGTCCGGCAGCAGCGGGACGGACACCGTCGGCGCGACGTTCGCGAGCTGGTCGAGGACGCCGGAGAGCATGACCGTCCCGCCGTTGGCGCCCGAGTCGACGTTCGCCACGATCCGCTCGGTGTCGTCCAGCGCGATCCGCTCGGTCCCCGAGGAGACGGCCTTCCAGGTCGGGTGGCTCTCCCGGCCGCCGCCGCGGACGCCGAGTCGGACGGGCGGCTCCTCGTCGACGCCGTTGTCCTCGCCCTTGAGGTGGTGGTCGAGCCAGCGCTCGGCGCTGTTCCACACGTCGTTGGGCAGCCCCAGCAGACCGGCCATCTCGGGGGTGGCGTGGTCGCCGGGCCGCAGCTCCAGACGCTTGGGGCCGGTCAGCTTCTCGTAGAAGTCGACGTACTGGTTGGGCGGGAAGATCGAGTCGCCCCAGGCGTTGCCCAGCATGATCGCGGCGCCGTTGGCGTTGATCCTGTCGATGTGGGTCGCGGCGGAGCGCTTCTTGCCCCAGGCGATCATGTCGGCCTCCTTCTCCAGGTCGGAGCCGAGGAAGCCCTTGACGATCTCCTCGAACTCCTCGCCGGGGCGGCCGGTGAGGTAGCCGGTGCCGGTGAGGAACGCCGCCGCCTGGGTGTGCTGGGTGCGGCCGCTGTAGATGGAGTCGACGAGGTCCGCCCAGCCGCTCATCGCGACCACGGCCCTGATCCGCTCGTCGAACGCCGAAGCCAGCAGGCTGATGCCGGCGCCGTAGGAGATGCCGGCCATGCCGACGCGCTCGGGGTCGGCGGGGGTGTTGGCCAACGCCCAGTCGATGACCTTCGAGGCGTCGGCTATGTCCGGGGGACCGGCGACCTCGATGGTGCCGCCGGACTGGAGGAAGCCGCGCGAGTTGTAGCTGAGCACGACGTAGCCGGACGCGGCGAGCTTCTTCGCCTGGGCGAGGTACTCGATCTGCGGCATGGACCAGCTGGTGGGGAGCACGACGAGCGGGTAGCGGCGCTCGCCGTCGCCGTCGGTGGAGGTGCCCGCCGAGGCGTCGCCGGGGACGACGACGTTGGCGGCGAGCTTCGTGCCGCCGTCGCCGGGGATGTCGACGAACCGGACGGTCGGCGAATCGGTCGTGGCGTGGGCGGTGGAGGCCGGGCCGACGGCGGCCCCGGCCAGCACCGCGGCCGAGGCGACGAAGGCGGCGGGGGTACGCAGGCGCCTGTGAGGGTGTCCCATGGGCCCTCTCCTGTGTCGGGTGCCGGCCTGGGGGAGCCGGCGCGTGTGGGGAAAGCGACCCGAGAGTAAGCGCGTACCTTACCGGCGGTAACCCCTCGGCGGGTTACGCATCCGTAACTTCTGCTCCACCCGCCCCCGACCTGCCCCTTCGCGGGCCGCGACGGCTTGTCCCGCCGACCGCGGGACACACGACGGGCCCCGGTGCCGAGACGCCCGGCGCCGGGGCCCGTGTCCCTCCCCGGGCGTCAGCCGACGGGGGTGGCGGCGGCCCGCATGTCGAGGAAGTTCCGCCGGTAGGCGTCGTGCGGTGCCGCGCCCTCCAGCCGGAGCAGGGCCTCGTCGTTCTCCCGGAGCGAGGAGTGGTCCAGGTTGTGCGAACCCGTGAAGGTCCACTTGGTGTCCGGGTGGCCCGCGTAGTTGCCCTCGATGGTCAGGTACTTCGAGTGCACCAGGTAGCCGTCCGCGGTGTTGAGCCGGTACAGCTTCAGCCTGGGGTGCCCCTGCATGATCCCGACGTCGTTGCTGTCGGCGTACACCACCTCCACCCAGCAGTCCTGGTCCGCCAGCGCCCGGAGCTTGCGCGCCACCGCGTCCCGGTGCAGGGCGAACGCGCCGACCCGGATCACCGTCTTGTGCGAGTCCGAGCCCACCGAGGTGTTGCCCGTGCAGGTCACGTTGTCCAGCACGTCGACCACGAGGTCACCGGTGGCCTGCGGGAAGAAGTAGTACTTCGCCGCCCCCACCTTGCCCTGGCGGAAGTAGTCACCGTCCTTCTGCATGGCCGCCAGGTCGTTGAAGTACGCCACGTAGGCCGAGTAGAGGTCGGTGTTGCCGACGACGGTGTAGGCGTTGTTCCAGTACTTCTCCACGTTGAGGGAGGTCTGGTTGGCGGAGGTCTGGATCACCACGTCCTCCGCCTCGCCCGCGCTTCCGATCCGGGAGAAGGTGAAGAACTTGTTGTGGTTGATCGGGTTCACGTCCGCGGGGGCGTCGGCGATGCAGGCCCGGCCGGCGGTGCACACCCGCACCCACGAGCCGCCCGAGGTGTCGCCGCCGAGCGCGGCCCGCACGCTCTGGGCGGCGGGCCGGTCCGCGTACGTGGAGTCCAGCACGACCCTGACCTGGATTCCCCGGTCGTGCGCCGCGATCAGCGCGTCCGCGTAGTCCTGGTCGGTCAGCGCGTACAGGGCGGCGCGGATGGTCCGCCCGCTCTCCGTGGCGTTGATCGCGCCGATGATGTGGTTCTTGACGGCGTTCTTCTCCGCCGTGGTGCCCCGGGGGTCGTTGAAGACCGCTCCGGTGGCGACGGGCGCGGCGGCCTCCTCGGCCGCGGTCGCGGTGCCGGCCGGCATCAGCAGGGCGCCGAGCAGCAGGGCCGTCGTGACGATGCGTCTGGTCATGGGATCCGTCCTCCCCGAGGTCCGGTGGTCCGTCCGCGGGAGGGTCAGAAGTCCGCCATCACGTTCTGGATCCAGGTGAGGCTGGTGGGCGTGCTCGCGAAGAGGTAGCCGGTGTCGTCGGGGCATCCCGCGTTGCCTCCGGAGACGACTCCCACCTGGTAGCGGTTGCCGTCCACGAGCTTGAACAGCGGCCCGCCCGAGTCCCCGTAGCAGGTGCGCCCGTTGAGCCCCGACGTGCGGATGGCCCGGCCGCCGAACACGTCGTCGGCGTCGATGCTCTCGACCCGCATGGTGGCGCGCTTCAGCAGGGTGCTGGGGGCGCAGGTCGCGCAGGTCCGGCCCCAGCCGAAGACGTAGGTGGTGGCACCGACCTTGGGGTTGGCGGTGGCGAGGCGGACCGGCTCGGCGTTCGCGGAGCGGTCGAGCTTCAGCATCGCGATGTCGTGGTTGGTCCTGACCTTGGAGTCGGATATCCCCACGACGCCCCCGCCGCTGGTGCGGTCCAGGCTCTTGACCCGGACCGTGAGCTGGGAGTCCGGAATCCTGGTGTCCCCGTCGTACAGGCAGTGCCTGGCGGTCAGCACCCACCGGTTGTCGACGATCGACCCGGAGCACTGGAAGTCCCCGTTGCGGTGGAGGGCCGCCATGCCCCTGGACGAGTCGGCGGTCTCGCCTCCGATGATGCTCTCGGGGCCGTCCTTCCCCACCACCCCGGTCTTCCCGGCGGCCGGCGCGGAGTCCGCGGCGGCCGGACCGGCCGCACCGATTCCCAGGGAGACCGCGGAGACAAAAGCGAGGACGATTTTTGCGATTCTCTTGGAGCGCACTTATTCCCACCTCACCGAGATCAGAGTCCCCGGGACACTATCCCCGAACACACACCACCGCAATCATTTTCACAGCTCGCCGGAGCGCGGGACACCGGATTTACAAAACCATATAAAACCCGTTAGAAGTCGACATAAACCCACCGAGGGCAAGCCCACGACCAGGAGCTTCTCGCCTTTTTGACGGAAAATCCGGAGAGAAGGACCCCCTTGCGCCCCGCACCGACGGGATTTTCCGGAGCTTTCAATTCCGGAAGACCGGAAATCAGGAACGAGCGGTTCCGGAAATCGGCCGCCCGGCCGGACCGGAAAGGGAAAGGGAAGACGCGCGGCGGCGGCCGGGAAAAGCGCTCCTCCGCAGGGCCACCGCCGGAGCCGGCCCGGACGGCTCGGCGGCGTGCGTCTCCGTTCCGCGGCTCACTCCCTCTCCGCCGGCGCGTCCGCCAGGACCTCCGCCAGGACCTCCGCCAGATGGCGGGCGCGCACGCCGCCGAGCTGGGCGAGCTGGGTGCGGCAGGAGTAGCCGTCGGCCAGCAGCACGGTGTGGGGGGCGGCGGCACGGACCGAGGGCAGCAGCTTCTCCTCGGCGCAGGCGACGGAGACCTCGAAGTGCCCCTCCTCGAAGCCGAAGTTGCCCGCCAGTCCGCAGCACCCGTCGCTCAGATCGCCCGTCAGGCCCGCCTTCTCCCGCAGCCGCCGCTCCGCCGCGTCGCCCAGGACGGCGTGCTGGTGGCAGTGGGTCTGGCCGGCCACCGGGCGGTCGACGTACGGCGGGGTCCAGTCGGGGGCGCACTCCTCCAGGGCCTGCGCGAAGGTGCGGACGGAGGCGGCGAGCCGCTTCGCGCGCGGGTCGTCCGGCAGCAGCTCGACCGCGTCGGTGCGGAGCGCCGCCGCGCACGGCGGCTCCAGGACGACCACTGGCAGGCCCGCCTCCAGCACCGGTTCCAGCCGGTCCAGGGTGCGGCGGAGCACGCGGCGGGCGCCGTCGAGCTGGCCAGTGGAGATCCACGTCAGGCCGCAGCAGACCCGTCCCGCCCCCGGCGGCGGGACGACCTCCAGCCCGGCGGCCTCCAGGACGCGGACGGCGGCGACGCCCGCCTCGGGCGAGAGGTGGTTGGTGAAGGTGTCCGGCCACAGCACGACGCGCCGCCCGCCGCGCCCGGGGTTCCGCCGGCGGTGCCCGCGCCACCAGCGGACGAACGGGACGCGCGGCAGCGGCGGGAGGTCCCGCTCCGGCGCGATGCCGCCCAGCCGCTTGCCCAGGGCCGCGAGCGGGGTCCGGGCCAGGGCGTTGACCAGCGGGGCGGTGCGGGTGGCGGCCACCGCGCGCAGCCACACCGGCAGCCGGCCCATCGAGTAGTGGGCCGGGGGACGGCGGCGGCCCGCGTAGTGGTGGTGGAGGAACTCGGCCTTGTAGGTGGCCACGTCCACCCCGACCGGGCAGTCCCGGCGGCAGCCCTTGCAGGACAGGCACAGGTCCAGCGCCTGGAGGACCTCCTTCGAGCGCCACCCGTCGGTGACCACCTCCCCCGCCAGCATCTCGTGGAGCAGCCGCGCCCGGCCGCGGGTGGAGTGCATCTCCTCCCCCGTCGCCCGGTACGAGGGGCACATCACACCCGGACTCCCGGCCGCATTGCGGCACTTGGCCACGCCCACGCACCGCCGTACCGCCGCCGAGAAGTCCCCGCCGTCGTCGGGGTAGCCGAAGGCGACGGGGAGGGGCTCGCGGGGCAGCGGCGCGAAGCGCAGGTTCTCGTCCAGGCGGTGGGGGCGGACGACCATGCCCGGGTTGAGGCCGCCGTCGGGGTCCCACAGGTCCTTGAAGCGGGCGAACAGCTCGACCATCTCGGGCCCGTACATCCGCGGCAGCAGCTCGGCGCGCGCCTGCCCGTCGCCGTGCTCGCCCGACAGCGACCCGCCGTGCGCGACCACCAGGTCGGCGAGCTCGGTGGAGAAGCGGCGGAAGCGGGCGATGCCCTCCTCGTGGACCAGGTCGAAGTCGATGCGCACGTGGACGCAGCCGTCGCCGAAGTGCCCGTAGGGCAGTCCGCGCAGCCCGTGCTCGGCCAGCAGGGCGCGGAAGTCCCGCAGGTACGCGCCCAGCCGGGCGGGCGGCACCGCGCAGTCCTCCCAGCCCGGCCACGCCTCGCTGCCGTCGGGCATGCGGGTCGCGGTGCCGGAGGCGTCCTCGCGCACCCGCCACAGGGCGCGCTGCCCGGCCGGGTCGGCGACCAGGGCGTGGCCCGTGGCGTCCCCGGCCGCCGCCCGGCACAGCCGCTCGGCGTTCGCCCGCGCCTCGGCCGGGTCCGCGCCGCCGACCTCGACGAACAGCCACGCCTCCCCCCGGGGGAGGGCGGCGCGCTCGGCCTCGGGGACCAGATCGCTCGCCATGCCCTCCACGGTCAGGGGGGCGTACGGAAGGAGCGTGACGGCCGCTTCCGCCGCCGCGCTCTCGTCCGCGTGGCCGAGCACCGCCAGCACCCGCGCGCCGGGCCGCTCGACCAGCCTCACCGTGGCGCTCGTGACCACCCCGAGCGTGCCCTCGCTGCCGGTGAAGGCCCGCGCCCAGTCCTCGCCGCGCTCCGGCAGCAGCGCGTCCAGGGCGTAGCCGGAGATGCGGCGCGGCAGGTCGGGGAAGCCGGTGCGCAGCCGGGCGAGCTCCCCCGCCACCAGCGCCCGCGTCCCGGCGCGCAGCCGCTCCGGCACCCCGTCCCCGCCTCGTGCGAGCCGGGCGCGTTCGCCGCGGTGGGTCAGCACGTCCAGGGCGAGGACGTTGTCGGCGGTGGTGCCCCAGGCCACCGAGTGAGAGCCGCAGGAGTTGTTGCCGATCATCCCGCCGAGCGTGCAGCGGCTGTGGGTGGAGGGGTCGGGGCCGAACGTCAGGCCGTGGACGCCGGCCGCCCGGCACAGGTCGTCCAGGACCACCCCCGGTTGGACGACGGCCGTACGGGTGACGGGGTCGATCGACTCGATCGCGGCCATGTGGCGGGTGAAGTCCAGCACCACGCCCGTGCCCGTCGCCTGCCCGGCGATCGAGGTGCCCCCGCCGCGCGGCACCACCGGCACCCCCAGCTCCCGGCACACCGCCAGCGCCGCCGCCGTGTCGTCGGCGTCGCGCGGCGCGACGACGGCCAGCGGAACCCGCCGGTAGTTGGAGGCGTCCATCGTCACCAGCGCGCGGCTCGCGGGGTCGGCGGCGACCTCGCCGCGCACGGCCGCCCGCAGCGCCCGCGCCACCTCGCGCGCCTCCGCCGTCCCGACCGCCTTCCCCACCGTCTCCACCCTCATGTCACCCATGCCACCAGCCTGCCCCCTACGGCCGCCGCGTCTCGCGGGGTGGACGCCCGCCGGAACGGGCGGCGGCGAAGGTCTACCCTCGTTGCGTGGCCGATCTCCAGATTCCCGCAGACATCAAGCCCGCCGACGGACGCTTCGGCTCGGGCCCGTCCAAGGTGCGCCCCCAGGCGCTGACCGCCCTGGCCGCCACCGGCACCACCCTGATGGGCACCTCCCACCGCCAGGCCCCGGTGAAGAACCTGGTCGGCCGGGTCCGCGAGGGCGTGAAGGAACTGTTCCGGCTCCCGGAGGGCTACGAGGTCGTCCTGGGCAACGGCGGCTCCACCGCCTTCTGGGACATCGCGACCCACGGCCTGATCGAGTCGCGGTCGCAGCACCTGTCCTTCGGCGAGTTCTCCTCGAAGTTCGCCAAGGCCGCCAAGCTCGCGCCGTGGCTGGCGGAGCCGACCGTGATCTCCTCCGAGCCCGGCACGCACCCGCTGCCGCGCGCCGAGGCGGGCACGGACGTCTACGCCCTCACCCACAACGAGACCTCCACCGGCGT
>NZ_BAAASZ010000003.1:317262-379322 GCF_039533145.1 Streptomyces macrosporus | reverse complement strand
GCGACGGCCCTGCTGGTGCTGGGCCGTGAACGGCTGCTCCTGGCCGGCCTGCTGCCGCTGGTCGCGGGCGCGGCGCTGCTGCTCCCGACCGACCCGCCCACGGCGGTCCGGGTCGCCGTCCTCGTCGGCACCGTCTGCGCGGTGTCGGCGGTGGCGGTGCGGGAGACGGCACGGGCCGTCGCCGGCGGGTCCGGTTCGGGCGGCGCGGTCCCCGGGTGGCCGGCGTCCCTGCCCTACGGGCTGTTCGGCCTGGGCAGCGGCGTGCTGACCACGCTGGCCGCCCTCGGGGACGTGCTGTGGCACGGCGCGGGCGTCGCGCCGGCCGGTCCCGTGGTCGTCGCCCTCACCCTCAGCATGGGCGCGGCCGAGTGGCTGCTGTACCGCTGCCGGAGCATGGCGCTCGCCGCGCTGGCGGCCGGCGGCACCCTCGCGGGCCTGCGCCGGCGGGCCGGACGGGCCCTGTGCGTGTGCCTGGCCGGCTACCTCGCCGCCCTGACCGTCCTCGTCCTGGCCGTCGGCGCGCTCTGGCCGGACGGGCCGCCCACGGACCCGGCCCGCCTGGCGGCGGTCCTCGCCCTGGGCGCGGTGCTGTGGACCGGGCTGCTGCTCCAGGCGTTCGGCGCCGCCGGGCTCCCCGCCGCCGTGGCCCTGGCCGCCGCCGGCGCCGCCTGCGGCGCGCTCGTGTGGCGGGTGCCCGGCACGGACGGGCCCACCACCGTCCAGCTCGCCGTGTGCGGCACCGCCGCCGCCGTCCTGCTCGCCGCCGCCGGCGCCCGGCTCGGCCGGATCACCGCCCACCGCTGACCCGTCCCGCCCCTCCGGACCCCGCCCCACCCACGCACCGCCACGCACCACCCGCACCGCCACGCACCACCCGTACCGACCGCGACACGAGCCGGCACCAGTCCGGCGGAAAAGGAGCACGCCCGTGTCCACAGCACCACAGGCCGCCGTCACCGGCGCCGAGGGATTCATCGGCTCCCATCTGGTCGAGGCGCTCGTCGCCGCCGGCCACCGGGTGCGCGCGATGGTCCAGTACAACTCCTTCTCGTCCTTCGGCTGGCTGGAGACCCTGCCCGAGGACGTGCTGGGAGAGGTCGAGATCGTCCTCGGCGACGTCCGCGATCCCGGCTCGGTCAACGGCCTGGTCAAGGGCGTCGAGACCGTCTACCACCTGGCGGCGCTCATCGCGATCCCCTACTCCTACCGGGCCCCGCACAGCTACGTGGAGACCAACGTCACCGGCACCCTCAACGTGCTGGAGGCCGTGCGGCACCTGGAGATCCCGCGCCTGGTGCACACCTCCACCAGCGAGACCTACGGCACCGCGCGGACCGTGCCGATCACCGAGGACCACCCCGTCAACACCCAGTCCCCGTACGCCGCGTCCAAGGCCGGCGGCGACCGGCTCGCCGACAGCTACCACGCCTCCTTCGACACCCCCGTGGTCACCCTGCGGCCGTTCAACACCTACGGGCCGCGGCAGTCCATGCGCGCCGTCATCCCCACCGTGATCGCCCAACTCGCCGCCGGCCGGCGCACCATCACCCTCGGCGACCTGCGCCCCACCCGCGACTTCACCTACGTGAAGGACACCGCCGCCGCCTTCCTCGCCGTGGGCACCGCACCCGCCGAGGCCGTCGTCGGACGCACCCTCAACGCCGGAACCGGCGGCGAGATCTCCGTCGGCGACCTGGTGGCCCTCATCGGCAAGTTGATGGACGCCCAGGTGGACGTCGTCCAGGACCCGCGGCGCGTGCGGCCCCCCGACTCCGAGGTGATGCGGCTGGTCTGCGACGCCTCCCGGCTGCGCGCCGCCACCGGCTGGGCCCCGCGCCACAGCCTGGAGGAGGGGCTCGCCCACACCATCGACTTCTTCCGCGACCCGGCCAACCTGGCCTGCTACAAGACCGACCTGTACAACATCTGACCCGCCCCGACCCGATCCGCCCGACCCGCCGCACACCGGGCCCGAACACCGCCGTCCCACCCGTCCGTCACGGCTCACCCAGCTCTCGTGGAGAGGACAGCACCGATGCACGCAGTCATCATGGCCGGAGGCAAGGGCGTCCGGCTCCGCCCGTACACCACCGCCCTGCCCAAGCCGCTGGTGCCCATCGGCGACCAGCACGCGATCCTGGAGATCGTGATGCGGCAGCTCGCCGGCGCCGGGTTCACCAGCTGCACCCTGGCCATCGGCCACCTCGGCCACATCATCCGCGCCTACGTAGGCGACGGCTCCCAGTGGGGCCTGCGCGTCGACTACACCACCGAGGACAGCCCGCTGGGCACCATGGGGCCGCTGCTGACCATGCTCGACCGGCTGCCGGAGCACTTCCTGGCGATGAACGGGGACATCCTCACCGACCTGGACTTCGCCGAGGTGCTGAGCACCCACCGGAACGCCGGCGCGCCGCTGACCATCGCCACCCACGTCCGCACCGTCGACATCGACTTCGGCGTGCTCGACACCGACGCGGGGAAGGTCGTCGGCTTCGCCGAGAAGCCCCGCATGGACTACCGCGTCTCCATGGGCGTCTACGGTGTCTCCCGCGACACCCTCGCCCGCTACACCCCCGGACTGCCGTTGGGCTTCGACGAGGTGGTGCTCGACCTGTTGGCGGACGGCACGCCGCCGCACGCCTACGAGTTCGACGGCTACTGGCTCGACATCGGACGCCCCGACGACTACGACCGGGCCAACGCCGAGTTCACCGCCCGCCGCGGCCAGTTGATCAAGGGAGCGTGACCGCCCGACATGCGCGTACTCGTCCTGGGGGCCACCGGCTATCTGGGCGGGCACACCGCCGAGCACCTGCGCGCCCGACCGGGCGTGCGGGTGCTCGGCGCGAGCCGCCTCCCGGCCTCCTCCCCGGCCGCCGGTCCGGCCGCCGTTCCGAGCGCCGACCTGGCCGTGGACCTGGCCACCGTGCCCGTGCCCGAACTCGCCGCGCTCCTGGCGGAGCTGCGCCCGGACGCCGTGGTCAACTGCGCGGGCGCGGTCGGGGGCGACGCGCTGCGGCTGACCGGCGTCAACGCCCGCGGACCGGCCGCCCTCTGCGCGGCCCTGCGCGAGGCCGCCCCCGGCGCCCGGCTGGTCCACCTCGGCTCGGCGGCGGAGTACGGGCCGGGCGAGCCGGGCCGCCCCCTGGCCGAGGACCACCCCACCCGCCCGGTCGGCCTGTACGGCGCCGCCAAACTGGCCGGCACCCTGGCCGTCACCGGCTCCGGCCTGGACGCCGTCGTGCTGCGGGTGTTCAACCCCGTCGGCCCCGGCGCGCCGCCCGCCTCCCTGCCCGGCCGGCTCGCCGCCGAACTGCGCCGGACCGCGCCCGACGGGGTGGTGCGGGTCGGCGACCTGTCCGCCCACCGCGACTTCGTCGACGCCCGCGACGTCGCCCGCGCCGCGACCGCCGCCGCCCTCGCCCCCGAGCGGCTGCCGCACGTGCTCAACATCGCCGGCGGCCGGGCCCGCCCCGTGCGGGACGTCGCCGAGGGGCTGGCCCGGGCCGCCGGATTCCGCGGCCGGATCGACGAGGGGGGCGAGACCCCGGCGCGCTCGGCCGCCGTCGCCTGGCAGCAGGCCGACGTCACCGCCGCCGCCCGGGCCCTGGGCTGGCGCCCCCGCCACACCCTGGAGGAGTCCCTCGCCGACCTGTGGCGGGAGCGGGAGCCGGGGGGACCACGGGGCGAGGCGGCGCGGTGAGCGCGCGCGAGCCGCGGGGGCACCTGCTCGTCCCCCTGTACGTCCACCCGTCCGTGGACCCGGAGGCGTGGGAGGTGCTCGCCCGGGAGTCCGGGGGGCTGTACGGGGTGGTCCTCAACGCCGCGGACGGCCCCGGACCGTACCCCGACCCCGCCTTCGCCGCCGCCGCCGACCGGCTGCGCCGCGCCGGGGTGCCGCTGCTGGGGTACGTGGACACCGACTACGGCACGCGCCCGACGCGGGCCGTGCTCCGCGACGTCCACCGCCACCGCCGGTGGTACGGCACGGACGGCGTCTTCCTCGACCGGGTCGCGGCCGACGCGGCGCCCCTGCCCCGCTACCGCCGCGTGGTGCGGGCCGCCCGGCTGCTGGGCGCGGCCGGCGTCGTCCTCAACCCCGGCACCCACCCCGACCCCGGATACGCGCTCTTGGCCGACCTGCTGGTCACCTTCGAGGGCCGGTGGGAGGACTACCGCCGCGTCACGGTCCCGGAGTGGACCCGGACCCACCCGTCGCACCGCTTCTGCCACCTGGTGTACGCCGTGCCCGAGCACCTGGGCACCACGGCGGCCCACCTGGCGCACGAGCGCGGCGCGACGGTGCACTGCGCGGTGCCGGGGCGGGGCGCCAACCCCTGGCGGTCGGCCCCCCTGGCCGCCGACGCCTGCGGGAGGACGGCCGGATGACCCGCCGCCCGACCGCCCGGCCGCTGTGCCTCCTGCTGTCGCTGCTGCTCGCGGCGGCCTGCGCGCACCCCGGCCGGCCCGCCCCCGAGCCGTCCCCCGAACGCTGGCGTCCGGAGCCCGGCACCACCTGGCAGTGGCAGCTCCAGGGCCGCGTCGACCCGGAGGTGGACGCGGAGGTCTACGACATCGACGGCTTCGAGAACGGTGCGGAGACCGTCGCCGCCCTCCACGCCCGCGGCCGGAAGGTGATCTGCTACCTCAACGCCGGCGCCTGGGAGGACTTCCGCCCCGACCGCGACGCCTACCCGCCCTCCGTCCTGGGCCGCGGCAACGGCTGGCCCGGCGAACGCTGGGTGGACGTCCGCCGCCTGGACGTGCTGCGCCCGATCCTGGCCGCCCGGATGGACATGTGCGCGGAGAAGGGCTTCGACGCCGTCGAACCCGACCTGCTCGACGGCTACCGCAACGACACCGGCTTCCCCCTCACCGCCGCCCACCAACTGGCGTTCAACCGCATGGTCGCGAGGCTCGCCCACGAGCGCGGACTGGCGGTCGGGCTGAAGAACGACCTCGACCAGATCCCGGAGCTGGTGGACGACTTCGACTTCGCGGTCAACGAGGAGTGCGCCGAGTTCGGCGAGTGCGCGAAGCTCGCCCCGTTCGTGGCGAGCGGCAAGGCCGTCTTCCACGCCGAGTACGCCCTGCCCACCGGCGAGTTCTGCGACACCGCACGGGAGTTGGGCCTCAGCTCGATCCGCAAGAGGCTCGCCCTGGACGCCTGGCGCCGCACCTGCTGAGCGTGCCGCGAAGCCCTGTCAACTCCCGGACGTGATGGGGCTGGGCAATGGGCTCACGCCCGGCTCGATCGTGGACCGCAGGTAGATCCGTGTGGTTCCCGGCTTGAACTCGTGCGCGAAGATGTCGACACAGTGGTTCGTGTCTCTGCCTTCCGGTGAATCGACGTCGCCGGGACAGAGTCCGCCCAGCCGCATCCCCTTGACGATCGTCTCCGGCTCCGGCAGGCCCAGGCGGGCGAAGGGCGCGTCGGGCTTGTAGTCCTTGGGCCGGGGGTGGAGGTTGTCGATCGTCACGGCACCTCCCGGATTCAGCGCCACGAGGTACTCTCCCGCTTCTTCGCTGGACAGTGTGAAGGCGAGGAGTCCGGTGTCGTAGCGGGTGCCGATCTTGTAGCCGACGCGACGGTCCTCGGCGGATTCCGGGACCCTGACGCCGATCACCTTGCTCATCCACTCGGGTGTGGCCCCCTCCGCCCAGCAACACTCCTTCTCCTTCTCGGCCTGATCGGACAGCGCCTTGTCCGCGAAGTACGCGAACAAGCCGGCGACTGCGGCCGCGACCGCGACGACGGCCACGACGGAGACGAGGAGTGCGCGACGCACGGACGGTCCTCCGGAAGGTGGGGTACTGGTCATCGATACAGGTTTCCTCGGCCCTGTTGTTGTTCCCGCGTGGGATCCGTGCGCCCGCCGCCGCGTCCGGGCTCATCGGGGTCCGGCAGCGGACCGGTGTTCGAAGTGGAACCTCCCAGGTCGTAATGCTTGACAGAGCTGCTGCCGCCCATGTCGAACTCCTGGGCGAGTCCGACGGTGTGCTGACGGCCCATCTGCCCGTCCGGAATGTTGATCCCGTGGATGTCCACGCTCTTGCCCTCGTCCCAGTTGTAACGGTCCCATGCGTTGACCTGGTAGTCGAGGCCGACTTTGGGACGGCCGTCGGCATCCGGTACCACGGTGACCACACCCGTGACGTTTGCGCGGGTCGAGCCGACGGCGTAATACCAGTTCTCGTTGG
Source organism: Streptomyces macrosporus (assembly GCF_039533145.1). Lineage (NCBI taxonomy): Bacteria > Bacillati > Actinomycetota > Actinomycetes > Kitasatosporales > Streptomycetaceae > Streptomyces > Streptomyces macrosporus. Next base: position 373,118 of record NZ_BAAASZ010000003.1, on the reverse strand, counting down.
TGTTCTCGCCGAAAGAGTAATCGCGGTTCTTGGTCTCCACGGGGATGGAGACGGGGCGCCCTCCATTTTCCCTGAACTCTTTCAGGGCTTGTTCGCGCCACTCTTCCTGAGCGTCACGGATCTGATTCTCGACGTGGATCCTGAACCCCTCGTCGTCCGACATCATCTTGTCGACGGGGAGCTCGATGAACTCGCCGCTGTTGCCGAGGTAGTGGGCCATGTGGCGGGAGGCGTCGCCCATACCCTTCCAGTCGGCGCCCTCGACCAACAGTCTCATCTTCTGGTTCGTGACGAAGTCGTCCCAGCCGGGCTCCTTCGCGCCGTGCCGTCCGGAACCCCGGTCGGGTGCGACCTGCTTGACCGTGGGGTTCAGCAGCCCCGCCGCCAACAGGTCGTCCTTGTGCTTCGTCCACAGCTGGGCTCGTGCCTCGGGACTGAGCGACTGCCACAGTCGACGCAGTTCGGCCCGCTGCTTGTCGTTCGCGTCGTCACCCAGCGAGGCGAGCTTCATGGCACGCGGCAGCTGGTCCTCGTCGAGCGAGGTGTACTTGGCGTGTCCGGCGTTGTACGGGTCGCCGCCGTGGCTTCTCTTCAGGGCCCGGGTGACGGCGGCGTCCACCTCGGCGGCGTGGGCGACCAGGCCGGTGAGCGTGTCGGCGTACCACCGCATCATGTCCTTGGTGCGCTGGGAGGGCCCCTTCACGTCGCAGACGGCCTCCACCACCTTCACGGTGCCGTTGCCGCCATCCGTCACCAGCAGAGGCGGGTCCGGGTCCGGGGACCGGTTCGGGTTTCCCCGGCGGGCCTCGTCGGTCAGGTCCTTGGCCCGCTTCCGAAGGTGCGAGAGCTCGCTGTGCGCGTCGGCCAGGACGTTGTGGATGCTCTGCGCCTCCAGGTGCAGGTCGTCGAACTCTTTGGCGGTCTTGCGGACGAACTCCCTGGTCACGGTGGCGTCGACGCCCTCCCACCGGGCCTGCTCGGACTTCTTCAGCAGGCCGTCGCGGGCGTCGTCCTTGAGCTTGGCGAGTTCGCCGACCATGGTCTTCCAGTCATCGACCGCGGCGTTCAGCTTGCCGAGGTCCAGGGCGATGAGGTCGGAGTAGGTGAAGGCGCCCATGTTCCGCTCGCTCCCCCGGTCACTTCACGTACTTGGAGATCTCGGAGACCGACACCGCCGAGCCGTCCCGGTGCCGCATGGAGGCCTTGATCCGCTCCTCGTTCCGCGCGTGGGACTTCTTCGAGTGGTCCAGGTGGTTGGAGATGTGCGCGCACATCTGTAAGACCGTCTTGACCTGCGAGTCCCAGATCGAGAGCGTGGTGGACAGCTCGGTGCCCATGGTCATGTTGCGGCTCGACAGTTCCTTGGCGGCCTGCGCCGTCGAACCCGCCCCGCTCTTGTCTCCGCCAGCGCCGGCGATGTCCGCGCCCTTACGTAACCGGCCGTGCAAGTGGAACGCCTCGCTGCCGACGGCGCCCAGGTCGTCCTGGGTGACGACCAGATCGTGATTCGATCCGCCCGGCCCCGGGGCGGCCTGGTTGAGCCGCATCGCGGTCGCCTGCCGGCGTTCCTCGGCCGTGGCCGTCAAGGCGGACCACTCTTCGTCGAACGTCACTGGTGCCCCCCGTCCGTACTGCTCGACGCCAAATGCCCAAACTAGCAAGGACGTTGAGGCCCTGCCCCGGATATTCGGGGCAGGGCGGGGCTACTCGGTCCGGGCGCGCTCCAGGATCGCCCCGACGTCCGTGCCCGCCGGGAGGGTGCCGAAGGCGTGGCCCCACTCGCCGCCCAGCCGGGAGGCGCAGAAGGCGTCGGCGACGGCCGGGTGGCTGTGGCGCACCAGCAGGCTGCCCTGGAGGACCAGCGCCAGCCGCTCGGCCAGCAGCCGGGCGCGCGACTGGGCCTCGCTCGGGTCCTTCAGGTCGCCCAGCAGGGCCTTCACCCCGGCGGCGGCCGCGTCCAGCCGGGCGTCGGCGCCGGCGGCGGCGTCCACCTCGGCCAGGACGGCGTCCAGGGAGGCGGGCTCCTTGGCCAGGGCGCGCAGCACGTCGAGGGCGGCGACGTTGCCCGAGCCCTCCCAGATCGACAGCAGTGGCGCCTCGCGGTACAGGCGCGGCATGCCCGACTCCTCGACGTAGCCGTTGCCGCCCAGGCACTCCAGCGCCTCGGCCGCGTGCGTGCTGCCGCGCTTGCACACCCAGTACTTGGAGACGGCCAGGGCCAGGCGGCGGAAGGCGGCCTCCGACGCGTTCCCGGCGTGCGCGGCGTCCACGGCCGCCGCCAGCCGCAGCCCGAGGGTGGTGGCGGCCTCCGACTCGATCGCCAGGTCGGCCAGGACCGAGCGCATCAGCGGCTGGTCGATCAGCTCGGCGCCGAAGGCCCGCCGGTGGGCGGTGTGGTGGAGGGCCTGCCGCAGTCCGGCGCGCATGCCGGCGGCCGAGCCCAGCACGCAGTCCAGGCGGGTCATGTTGACCATCTCCACGATGGTGCGCACCCCGCGTCCGAGCTCGCCGACCGGCCAGGCCAGGGCGCCGTCGTACTCGACCTCGGAGGAGGCGTTGGAGCGGTTGCCCAGCTTGTCCTTCAGCCGCTGGAGGTGCATGGCGTTGCGGGTGCCGTCGGGCAGCACGCGCGGCAGCAGGAAGCAGCTCAACCCCTCCTCGGTCTGGGCCAGCACCAGGAAGACGTCGCTCATCGGCGCGGAGGTGAACCACTTGTGGCCGGTGAGCCGGTAGCCGCCGTCGCCCGCCGGAACCGCCCGGGTGGTGTTGGCCCGCACGTCCGAGCCGCCCTGCTTCTCCGTCATCGACATGCCCGCGATCAGGCCCGCCTTCTCCAGCGGGGGCCGCAGTCCGAAGTCGTAGGCGCGGGCGGTCAGCAGCGGCTCGTAGACGGCGGCCAGCTCGGGCTGGGCGCGCAGCGCGGGGACGGCGGCGTACGTCATGGAGATCGGGCAGCCGTGCCCGGCCTCGGCCTGGGACCACAGGTGGAACTTGGCGGCGCGCACCAGGTGGGCGCCGGGGCGGTCGTCGGCCCAGGGGGCGGCGTGCAGCCCGTGCTCCACGGCGGTGGTCATCAGTCGGTGCCAGGCCGGGTGGAACTCCACCTCGTCCACGCGGTGGCCGTAGCGGTCGTGGGTGCGCAGGCGGGGCGGGGTCTCCTCGGCCATCCGGGCCCACTCCTGGACCTCGGGGGAGCCGGCCAGCGCGCCCAGCTCCCGCACCTCGGCCTCCGCCCACGCGGCGCCGTGGCGGCGCAGCGCCTCCACCACGGCGGGGTCGTCGGCCGCGGTGAAGGACGTCAGCGGCGGGGGCTGGTTGATCACGTCGTGGGTGGCGCTCACGGCGACCTCCGGTGGAAGAAGGCGGCGGGACGGCGGTGTCCCCCCTCCGACATTACAGATCCCCGATACGCGGTGGAAGACTGTAATGCGTCCGCCGGCTAGGATGGCGCCGCTCATGAACGGCACAGACGGCACAGACGACCCCCGGGCCCCCGGCAGCGGCGACGCGTTCGCCCCGCGTCCCCTGACGGCCCGCTCGATCGTGCTCAGCACCCTGCTCGGCCACCACCCGCCCGCCCTGCCCGCCAGGGCGCTGGTGCGGGTGGGGGAGCTGTTCGGGATCGCAGAGGGCACGGTGCGGGTGGCGCTGTCGCGGATGGTCGCGGCCGGCGACCTCGTCCAGCGCGCCGACGGCACCTACGCCCTCACCCGGCGCCTGCTCGACCGCCAGGCCCGCCAGGACGACAGCCGCGCGCCCCGCACCCGCGACTGGCGGGGCGAGTGGGAGATCGCCGTCGTCACCGCCGAACGCCGCGCCGCCGCCGACCGGGGCGCGCTGCGCCAGGCCATGACCGTCCTGCGCCTGGCCGAACTCCGCGAGGGCACCTGGCTGCGCCCCGCCAACCTGGTGCGCTCCCGGCCGCCCGTCGTCACCGAGCAGTGCACGCTGCTCACCGGGAGGCCCGAGGGCGACCCCGCCGCCCTCGCCGCCACCCTGTGGGACCTGGACGGCTGGGCCGGACGGGCCCGCGCCCTGGTGGCCGCCGCCGACGCCGCCGAGGAGGCCGGGGACCTGGCCCGGCGCTTCACCGTCGCGGCCGCCGCCCTGCGCCACCTGCTCGCCGACCCCCTGCTCCCCGCCGAACTGCTGCCCGACGGCTGGCCGGGCGCGGAGCTGCGCGCCCGCTACGACGCCTTCGCGGCCGATCTGCGCGCCGTCCTCCGGCGCCACACGGCGTCCTGACGGGAGGGCGGCCCGCCCGGCGGCCGGGCGTGCGGCCGGTCGTGCGGCGGTCAGCGCGGGGCGAGGACCACCCACACCTGCCCCTCGGCGAACGCCATCCGCCCGCCGTCCGGCGTGGTGAACTCCGTGTCGCCCTCCGGCGCCGGCCGCGACCAGCGCGCCTCGTACGCCCGCCCGTCGCGCAGCACCGTCGCCTCGCCGGAGCCGACGGTCTCGGAGTAGGGGGTGACGTTGCCGCCGCTGTCCCGGAAGCGGGAGTCGCGGATCGTCACGTGCTGGACGACGACCGTCGGGGCGCCCAGCCGGTCGCCGTCGGAGGTGGTCGCGGCCCGGCCGTCCATGGACACCAGCCAGCGGTCCTCCCGGCCGGACCAGGCGAATGAGACGGTGGCGTTCGGGAAGCGGACGGTCTCCTCGGCGTCGGCCCGACCGCCCTCCGGCGCGGCACCGAAGCGGAACCCGATGTCGTCGGCGCCGCTCACCCCGTCGGGCGCGGCGTCCAGCGCGGCCTTCGGAGCCACGTAGAGGTTGTGCGGCGCGGGACGGTCCGTGCCGCGGGAGTACGCGTCGGGGGCCGCGCCGGGCGGCAGCAGGTGCAGCGGGGAGTCCTCCAGCACGGGGATCAGCCTGGACTGCACCCCGGAGTAGGCCAGCGCCGGTTCGCCGAACTGCCGCAGCAGCTCGATGTCGGACTCCCGGGCGCTGCGCACCGGGCCCACCGAGGGCGGCAGGTCGGAGGAGTACACGGCCAGCAGCCGGGTCAGCCCCGCCTCGACCTGCTCCACGTACACGATGTCGGCCCGCTCCAGCCCCGTGGGCGGACGGGCCGCCGGCACGTTGTCGACCTTCACCACGAGCACCGGCGCCGCGGGGTCCTCGACGCGCTCGCCGGTGAACGGGGAGCGCCCCTCCGGCACGCCGCCGTCACCGCCCTGGCAGCCCGCCAGCACGGCGACCGCCACCAGCAGCGCCGCCGACGCCCGCGCGAACCGCCGTCCGATCCGTCCGCTTCCCATCGCTCGCCGCCCTTCCGGCCGGGCACGCCCGCGCCGCTCGGCCCCTTCTTCCATCCCTTGACCGCGATGGGGTGTTTCATGTCCGTCCGTTCCGTCCGAAGGACGCCCTCCGGACGGAACGGGGGCGTGTGTTCAGACGGCGCACACCCCGGCTCCCCGAAGCGGTCACGCGGAAGCCGGCCGGCGCGGCGATGAAGGAGGGGAGCCGGGCGGCCCAGCGGCGGCCCGGTGAACCGTCCGCCGTCCGGACCAGGAGGGCCCGCCGTGTCCGTCCCCACCGCTCCCGCTGCCGTCCCCGTCGTCCCCCCGCCCGCTCCCGTCCCGGCCGCCGAGCGGGACACGGGCGGCTACACCGTCCACCTGGCCCGCGACGAGGCGGAGGTGCGGGCCGCGCAACGCCTGCGGTACGAGGTCTTCGCCGGTGAGCTGGGCGCCCGGCTCACCGGCTCCGAGCCGGGCCTGGACACCGACCCCTTCGACGCGTACTGCGACCACCTGCTGGTCCGCGAGCGGGCGACCGGCGAGGTGGTGGGCACCTACCGGCTGCTGCCGCCGGAGCGGGCGCGCATCGCCGGACGGCTGTACTCCGAGGGCGAGTTCGAGATGGACGGGCTGCTGGACGGCGCCGGACTCCGCGACGACCTGGTCGAGGCGGGCCGCTCCTGCGTCCACCCCGACCACCGCGACGGCGCCGTCATCGCCCTGATGTGGGCCGGCATCGCCCGCTACCTGGCGAGCACCGGACACAACTGGCTCGGCGGCTGCTGCTCCCTGCCGCTGGCCGACGGCGGAACCCTGGCCGCCGGGGTGTGGGAGACCGTCGCCGAGCGCCACCTCGCGCCCCCCGAGCACCGGGTGCGGCCCCGGCTGCCCTGGCGCCCCGACGGCGTCGACCGCGCCCCGCGCACCACCCCGCGCACCGCCCTGCCGCCGCTGCTCCGCGGCTATCTGCGGCTGGGCGCCACGGTGTGCGGCGAGCCCGCCCACGATCCGGAGTTCGGCGTCGCCGACCTGTACGTGCTGCTCTCGCTGCGCGACACCAACCCGCGCTACCTGCGCCACTTCCTCTCCCTCCTCCCGGAGTGACGGACGCATGGGACACCCGGGGGGAGGAACGGCGGCCGGCGGCCCGTGGTCACCGGTCTCGCCGTGCACCGTCGCCGCCTGCCTGCCCGGCCGCCCGGCGGTGGTCGGGCCGGCGCGGCGGGCGGCGCGCTGGGCGGCCCTGACGGCCGTGCTCACGGCCGGGGTGGCGCTGTCGCCCGCCGCGCGCCGGACGGCACCGGCCCGCCGCGCGCGGCTGGTGCGGTGCTGGACGGGCGCGATCGTGGCCGCGCTCGGCGTGCGGGTCCGCGTCGCCGGGACGCCCGCGGCCGGTCCGGCGCTGGTGGTGGCCAACCACGTCTCCTGGCTGGACGTGCCGCTGCTGGCCCGGGTCGCGCCCGGTCGGATGCTGGCCAAACGGGAGATCGGCGCCTACCCGGTGCTGGGCCGGCTCGCCGCCCGCGGCGGCACCCTGTTCATCGACCGGGAGCGGCTGCGGGCCCTGCCGGACACGGTCGGCGCGATCACGGCGGCCCTGCGCGCCGGATCGACCGTGGTGGCCTTCCCCGAGGGCAGCACCTGGTGCGGCGGGGAGCACGGCGCGTTCCGGCGGGCGGTGTTCCAGGCCGCGCTGGACGCCGGGGTGCCCGTCCAGCCGGTGGCGATCCGCTACCGGACGAGCGAGGGGCGGCCGGACGCGCGGCCCGCCTTCGTCGGCGACGACACGCTGGTGGCCTCGCTGCGCCGGGTGGTCGCCGCCCGCGGCCTGGTCGCCGAGGTGACCGTCCTGCCGCCGCTGCCGCCCGGCGCCCACCCCGACCGCCGCGCGCTGGCCCGCGCGGCCCGGAAGGCGGTGGAGGCGGTGAGGACGGTCCAGGCGGTGGAGACGGTCCGGGGGGCGGAGACGGTCCGGGGGGCGGAGACGGCGCCCGCGGGGAGGGGGCCCCGAACGGAGGAGGCGCCGGCGGACACCCCCCGGTGCCCGCCGGCGCCCTCCCGGGACCCCGCGCCCCGTCAGCCCGCGGCGGCCCGACGGGTGAGACGGATGGTGTCCCGGTACCACAGCCCGCTGTCCTTGACCGTGCGGCGCTGGGTGGCGTAGTCGACGTGCACCAGGCCGAAGCGCTTGGCGTACCCGTGGGCCCACTCGAAGTTGTCCATCAGGGACCAGGCGAAGTAGCCGCGCACGTCGGCCCCGGCGGCACGGGCCGCCGCCACCGCGCGGATGTGGCCGGCCAGGTAGGCGATGCGGTCGGCGTCGTGGACCGCGCCGTCGGCCGCCGGCACGTCGTCGAAGGCGGCGCCGTTCTCGGTGACCACCGTCGGCAGGCCGTAGTCCTTCTCCAGCCGCACCAGCAGCTCGGTCAGGCACTCCGGGACGATCTCCCAGTCCATCGCCGTGCGCGGCCTGCCCCGCGGGACGATCCGCGTCACCGGCAGACCGTCCTCGCCGGTGGTGGAGCCGTCCTCGGCGACCCCGGAGAAGACGTGGCCGGTGTAGAAGTTGACGCCCAGCACGTCCAGCGGTGTGGAGATCGCCTCCAGGTCGCCGTCCTCCACAGGCAGGGTCACCCCCCTGGCGGACAGGTCGTCCAGCACGTCCTGTGGATAACGCCCCCGCACCAGCGGGTCCAGGTAGATCCGCGCGCCCAGCCCGTCGGCGCGGCGGGCGGCCTCCCGGTCGGCGGCGCTGTCGCCGGCCGGGGTGGCGGTGCCCAGGTTGAGCGTGATGCCCAGCTCCTCGGGGGCGTTCGCCGCGGCCCGCAGCCGGCGCGCGGCCAGCCCGTGACCCAGCAGCAGGTGGTGGACGGCCCGCATGGCGTCGCCGAAGTCGCGGCGGCCGGGCGCGTGCACCCCCTGCTCGTAGCCGAGCATCGCCGAGCACCACGGCTCGTTCAGCGTCGTCCAGTGCCGGATGCGGTCGCCGAGGGCGTCGTGGGCGATCTCGGCGTAGTCGGCGAAGCGGTGCGCGGTGTCCCGCTCCGGCCAGCCGCCGGCGTCCTCCAGTTCCTGGGGCAGGTCCCAGTGGTAGAGGGTGACCCACGGGGTGATGCCGCGCTCCAGCAGCTCGTCGGTCAGCCGGTCGTAGAAGGCGATGCCGCGCGGGTTGGGCTTCCCGCGCCCGCCCGGCTGGATGCGCGGCCAGGCCAGCGAGAAGCGGTAGGTGTCGACGCCGAGGGAGGCGATGAGCTCCACGTCCTGCGGCATCCGGTGGTAGTGGTCGCAGGCCGTGTCGCCGTTCTCCCCGCCGACCACGGCGCCGGGCACGCGGCAGAAGGTGTCCCAGATGGAGGGGGTGCGGCCGTCCTCGTCGACGGCGCCCTCGATCTGGTACGAGGAGGTGGCCACGCCCCAGCGGAAGTCCGCGGGCAGTCCGGCGATGGGCTCGGCGGCGGGGGCGGTCGGGGCGGACGCGGATGTGGTGGCGGTCATGCTTCTCCAGATCGGCGGTCGTCGTTCAGCCAGCAGGCGACGCTGCGGTCGGTGTCCGTGCCGACGGGCGCCAGGTGGGGCACCCTCCGGTCGCAGGGGTCGAAGGCCTTCGGGCAGCGGGGGTGGAAGGCGCAGCCGGACGGCATGGCCTTCAGGTCGGGCGGGGAGCCGGGGATGCCGGTCAGCTCGCGGCGCGGGCCGCGCAGCGCGGGGAAGGAGTGCAGCAGCCCGTCGCTGTACGGGTGGCGGGGGTCGCGGTAGATCTCGGCGGCCCCGGCCTGCTCCACGATCCGGCCGCCGTACATGATGGCGATGCGGTCGGAGAACTCGATGAGCAGCGAGATGTCGTGGGTGATGAAGACGACCGAGAAGCCCAGCTCCTCGCGGAGCCGCACGAGCTGCCGCAGGATCTGACGCTGCATCACCACGTCCAGGGCGGTGGTCGGCTCGTCCATGATGACGATCTCCGGCTCCAGGGCCAGCGCCATCGCGATCATCACCCGCTGCCGCATTCCGCCCGAGAGCTGGTGCGGGTAGGCGCTCAGCCGGTCGGGGGAGATCCCCACCAGCGACAGCAACTCCCGCGCGCGCTCGACGCGTTCGGCCCGGGACGTCTGCGGCCGGTGGGCCTTGAGCACGTCGGTGAGCTGGGTGCGGACGGTGTGGACGGGGTTGAGGGAGTTCATCGCCCCCTGGAAGACGATGGAGATCTCCTGCCAGCGGAAGGCGCGCAACTGCTGCGGGGTCATGGCCAGGACGTCCACCGGGGCGCCCTCGCGCGGGTGGTAGCGGACGTCCCCGCCGGTGATCACCCCGGGCGGGGAGAGCAGCCGGGTGACGGCGTAGGCGAGGGTGGACTTGCCCGAACCGGACTCGCCCGCCAGGCCCAGCACCTCGCCGCGGCGCAGGGTCAGGTCGACGTCGTGGAGGGCGCGGACGGCGCCCTCCCCGACGCCGTAGTCGACGGACAGGGAGGCGATCTCCAGCACCGGGGGCGCGGTTTTCACGTCGGTGGTCACGGGGGTGGTCTCGGGCGTGCTCATGCGGGGGTGCCCTCCGTCCTCTCGGCGTCCTCGGCGTCCTGGGAGTCCCCGGGCCCCTCGGCCTTCCCGAGGGGCCGGCGCGGCGCGCGGGCGACGGGGGTGAAGCCCACCCGCATCCGGATCGCGCCGCGGACGCGGGCGGCGGTGCGCAGCCGGGGGTTGACGAACTCGTCGATGCCGAAGTTGATCAGGGACAGGGCCGTGCCGAGCAGCGCGATGCACAGTCCGGCGGGCACGAACCACCACCACGCGCCCTGGCCCAGGGCCTGGTTGCTCTGCGCCCAGAACAGGATCGTCCCCCAGTTCCAGTGGGAGATGTCCGCGACGCCGATGAAGGCGAGGGTGATCTCCGACAGCACCGCGAAGATCACCGTGCCGACGAAGCCGGAGGCGATGACGGCGGTCAGGTTCGGCAGGATCTCGAAGACGATGATCCGCCAGGTGGACTCGCCCGTGGCGCGGGCGGCCTGGACGTAGTCCCGGCCGCGCAGCGACAGCGTCTGCGCACGCAGCACCCGCGCGCCCCAGGCCCACGCGGTGAGGCTGATGACCACCGCGATCACCACGTCGCCGGAGTCCGGCAGGAAGCTGGCGATGATGATGATCAGCGGCAGTCCGGGGATGACCAGGAAGATGTTGCTGAACACGGAGAGCAGCTCGTCGGCGATGCCGCCGAGGAACCCGGCGCTCACCCCGACCAGCACGGACAGCAGCGTGGCGAAGAAGCCCGCGACGAAGCCCACCACCAGCACTCCCCGGGTGCCCACCAGCACCTGGGAGAAGATGTCCTGCCCGGTCTGGGTGGTGCCGAACGGGTGCTCCAGGGACGGCGGTTGGAGGACGTCGTCGCTCATCGCGGACGGGTCGTAGGGGGCCAGCCACGGCCCGGCGACGGCGAGCAGGACGAACAGGCCCAGGATCGCCAGCCCGGTCGCGGTCTTGCCGTTGCGCAGGAAGCGCAGTCGGTCGCGGCGGGCCACGGGGGGTGTGGCGGCGCCGACGACGGCGCTGTCGGTCGCCTGGACGGCCATCGGGTCAGCCCTCCTTTCGGGTGCGCGGGTCGAGGAGCATGTAGAGGAGGTCGGCGAGGAGGTTCGCGGCCAGGACGGCGAGCGTGATGATCAGGAACACGCCCTGCATCAGCGGGTAGTCCTTGGCGTTCACGCCCTGGAAGAGGACGTAGCCGATGCCGGGGTAGGAGAAGACCATCTCCACCAGCAGCGTTCCGCCGACGATGAAGCCCAGGGAGAGGGCGAAGCCGGAGACGTTGGGCAGGATCGCGTTGCGGGCGGCGTAGGAGAACATCACCCGGCGCTCCGGCAGGCCCTTGGCCTGGGCGACCGTCACGTAGTCCTCGGAGGAGACGGTCACCATCATGTTCCGCATCCCGAGGATCCAGCCGGCCATCGCGCTGAGCACGATGGTCACGCCGGGCAGCACCGCGTGGTACAGCGCGCTGGAGAGGAACGCCGCGTCGAGGCCGGGCACCAGGCCGGTGTCGTAGCCGCCGGCCGCCGGGAAGATCGGCCACTGCACGGCGAACAGGGTGATGGCGATCAGGCCCAGCCAGAAGTAGGGGATGGACGAGATGAAGGTGGTCACCGGCAGCAGCCCGTCCAGCCAGGAGCCGCGCCGCCAGCCGGCGAAGATGCCGATGCCGGTGCCGATCAGGAAGCTGATCAGGGTCGTGGTGCCGACCAGGGCCAGGGTCCACGGCAGGCTCTGGGCCATGACCTCCGAGACGGGGGTGGGGAAGAAGGTGAACGACAGCCCCAGGTCGCCGCGCGCCAGGTTCGCCCAGTAGTCCAGGTACTGCTGCCACAGCGAGCGGTCCTGGTCGAGCCCGAAGAGGGTCTCCAGGGAGGCGATGGCCTTGCTGGAGAGCTGGCCCTGGTAGCGGGCGATCAGCGACTGCACCGGGTCGCCGGGCATCAGGCGCGGAACGAGGAAGTTGATGGTGATGGCCGCCCACGCGGTCAGCAGGTAGAAGGCCAGGCGCTGGAGGACGAACTTCACGACGCGGCCTCCGATCCGGTGCCGGACGCCTTGGAGATCCCGCCGCGCGTCTCGGCGGCGGGGACGGCGGCCGGGGTGTCGTACAGCCAGCAGGCCGCCCACTGCCCGTCGTCGAGGTCGAAGCGCGGCGGCGTCCGGGTGCGGCAGCGCTCCATCGCCATCGGGCAGCGCGGGTGGAAGCGGCAGCCGGGGGGCGGGGAGATCAGGCTGGGCGGCTCGCCGCCGGCCGGGTCGACGTCCTCGTCCTCCGCCTCGGCCCCCTGGCCGGCCGGGCCGCCCGTGACCCGGTCCGGGTCGGGGGCGGAGGCCAGCAGCAGCCGGGTGTAGGGGTGGGCGGGGCGCTGGGTGACGGTCTCGCTGTCGCCGCCCTCGACCATCCGGCCCGCGTACATCACCAGGGTCGTGTCCGCGAAGTAGCGGGCGGAGGCGATGTCGTGGGTGATGTAGAGGATCGCCAGGTCCAGCCGCTCCTTGAGGTCGCGCAGCAGGTTGAGGACCCCCAGCCGGATGGAGACGTCCAGCATCGAGACCGGTTCGTCGGCCAGCAGCACCCGGGGGTCGGCGGCCAGGGCGCGGGCGATGGCCACCCGCTGGCGCTGTCCACCGGACAGCTCGTGCGGGAAGGCGTCCAGATAGCGCCCGGCGGGGGTGAGCTGGACGCGCCCCAGCAGCTCGGCCAGGGCCCTCTCCGTCTCCTGCCCGCCGTTCCCGGCCCGGCCGTGGATGCGCAGCGCCCGGGTCAGGTGGTAGCGGACGGTGTGCACGGGGTTGAGGGAGGCGAACGGGTCCTGGAAGACCATCTGGACGTGCCGGCAGTACGCGCGGAACGCCCGCCCCCGGCCCGCCCGCGCGGGCTTCCCGTCCAGCAGGATCTCCCCGGAGGTCGCCGGGTAGAGCTGGGCGAGCAGCCGGGCGACGGTGGACTTGCCGGAGCCGGACTCGCCCACCAGCGCGGTGACGGTGCCGCGGCGCAGCCGCAGCGAGACGTCGTCCACGGCGTGGACGGCCCGACGGGGGCCGCCGAACAGCGAGCGCGGGCCGCGCCGCACGGGGAAGTGTTTGCTCATCCCGCGGGCTTCCAGCACCACGCGCTCGTCGGCGGGGTGTGCGGTGTGTTCTTCGGACATGGCTGGTTCTTCCTGCCGGTGGCTGTCGTTCCTGCGTCCTGTGATCGCTTGGTCATCGCCTGGTCACCGCTGCGAGCGGGTGGGGTCCGCCCCGCCGCCGTCGCGGGGATGGTCGGGTCGTGCGGCGGGGCGGACGGCTTCCTCGCTCCTCGTCAGGAGGCGGGCCGCAGGTGCAGGACGACGTCCAGCGCGTTGGGCTGGGTGGGCTGCGGCGGGGCGTACGGGTCGGACTCCGACGGCCAGCCGACCCAGTTGCGGGTGGTGTACTCGGCGCCGATCGGGGCGGCGGCGGTGGCCACGAGCGGGACCTCCTCGACCATGATCCGCTGGAGTTCGTTCAGCGCCTCGGTGCGGGTCTCCTCGTCGCTCGCGTTCGCGTACTCCTCGAGGGCCTTGGTGGCGTCCTCGTTGCGGAAGCGACCGAAGTTGCCGCCGGGGGAGGCCTTGCCCAGCGGCTGGTACAGCTCGCCGTCCATGACGTTCTGGTACATGTCGTACGGGGTGGCGCCGCTGTTGGTCCAGCGCAGGCTGGCGTCGAAGTCGCCCTTGTTGAGCGCGGTGGTCCAGGCGTCCACCGTCTGGGTCTTGACCTTGGCCTCGATGCCGATCTGCTTGACGTTGTCCTTGATGATCGACAGACCGGTGAGGTAGTCGGACCAGCCGGCCGGGTCGGTGAGCGTCATCGTCACGGGCTTGCCCGAGGGGTCCTTCAGGACGCCGCCGGACAGGGTGTAACCGGCCTCCTTCAGCTCCTTCCTGGCCGCCTCGACGTCCACCGTCTGCTTCTTGCCCTTGTACTCGGGCGCGAGGAAGGGCTCACCGGCCGGCAGCGGCATGCCCGTGACGCTCTCGATCTTCGGGTAGAGCGTGGCCTGCGCCCGCACGTGGATGGCCTCGCGGTCGATCACGTGGTTGATCGCGCGGCGCAGCGCCGGGTCGTCGAAGGGCTTCCTGGCGGTGTTGAACCACAGGCCGTGGACGCCCAGGCCGGAGGGGAACCAGAGCTTGTTGTGCTTCGGGTCCTTGGCGACGTAGATCTTCTTGTAGTCGGGGGTGAAGACGAAGGACCACTCGCAGGACCCGTTGGCCAGGGCCGTGGTCTGCGCGTTGTTGTCGTTGTAGGAGGTGTAGCGCAGCTCCTTGACCTTCGGCTTCTCCTGCCAGTAGGTGTCGCGGGCGGTGAGGGTGACGGTCTGCGGCGTGAAGCTCTTGAGCGTGTAGGGGCCGGTGCCCACGGGCTCCTTGTTGGGCCAGGTCTCCGGGTTCTTCACCTTCGACCAGATGTGCTCGGGCACGACGAAGGTCGTCAGGATCTTGCTCTGGTTGACGAACTGCGACTCGGGGAAGGTCAGTTCGACGGTGTCGCCCTCGCTGCTGATGTCGCCGTAGGGGATGGCGTTGGTGTTCAGCGCCTGGTTCTTCTTGATCAGCTCGAAGGTGAACTCCACGTCCTCGGCGGTGAACTTCTCGCCGTCGGACCAGGTGGGCCCGGACTGGACCGTGAGCGTGAGCTTCTTGTAGTTGTCCGACCACGTCCACTCGCTGGCCAGCCAGGGCGTGCCCTTCTCGGCGGGACGGACGCCGTTCACCATGACCAGCGGCTCGTAGATCATGTGGCGGTAGCCCAGGGAGGCGCCGGCGGAGGTGCCCAGGAACGGGTTGCTGTTGTTGGTCTGCGGGCCGTTGGGCATGCCGACGGTCAGCACGCCCTTCTCCCCCTTGGCCTGCGGGCCGGTCTGGCCGGCGCCGGCGGTGCAGCCGGCGAGCAGGACGGTGGTGCTCAGGGCCGCCGCGGCTGCGGCTCTGGTCCGGGCTGGGACTCTCATGGCGTCTCCTCCATGGGCTTTCCGGTTGTCGCGATGGGTGAGGGTCCTGTCACCCACCGTTCTGAGAGCGCTCTCAAGACAGGTGGGGTACGGCTGTGGTTCTCGTCTCGGGGAGGGGGTGGGTCTATGGGTGCGGAGCCGAGGCCCGGACCACCAGTTCGGTGGGCAGGGCCACGGACGTCTCGGGCGGAGGGTGCCCGCCGACGTGGGCGAGCAGCAGGTTCGCCGCCGCCTCGCCCATCGCCCGCAGGGGCTGGTGGACGGTGGTCAGGGGAGGATCGGTGCAGGCGGCGAACGGGATGTCGTCGAACCCGATCACGGCGACGTCCTCGGGCACCCGCCGCCCGGCGGCGCGCAGGGCCCGCAGGGCGCCCGCCGCGCCGAGGTCGTTGTGTGCGAAGACGGCGTCGACGTCGAGGCCCTCGGCGAGCAGCTTCTCCACCGCCTCCTCGCCGGACCGCTCGGTGAAGTCGCCCTCCACCGTGCGGCGCGGGTCGTGCCCGACGCCGTGCTCCTCCAGGGCGCGCACGAACCCCGCCAGCCGCTCGCGCACGCAGCCGAACCGCGGCGGACCGGTGATCACCAGGGGCTTCCGGCGCCCCAGGGCCAGCAGGTGACGCGCCGCCAGTTCGCCGCCGAGACCGTTGGTGGTGGACACGGACGGGAACGCGGGGTGGCGGGCGCGGTCGTCGATCAGCACCACGGGCAGGCCCGCCCGGTGCATGGGGACGACGGCGCCGATCTCGTCCTCGGGCTCGACCACCAGCAGTCCGTCGAACGCCCGGGCCGAGACCTGCGCGGCGAACCGGGTCATCGACTCCCTGCCGCGGTTGCAGGTGAACAGCAGCAGCCCGTATCCCGCCGCCTCCACGGCGTCCACCGCGCCCTGGAGGACCTCGGACATCCAGGGCCAGGTGAGGGAGGGCGCCAACATGCCGACCGTGCGGCTGCTGCCCCGGGCCAGTCCGACGGCCCGCGAACTGGGCACGTAGCCCAGGCGCGCGATGATCTCGCGCACCCGGTCCGCGGTGCCGGCGTCCACCTCGGCCTTGGCGTTGAGCACCCGGGAGACCGTCGACTTGCTGACCCCGGCCGCACGGGCGACGTCGGCGATGGTGACGCGCATGGGCACTCCTCACGGGGGTTCGGCGCGGCGGCGGGCCGGGACGGGCGGACGGGCTGGACGGGCGAGGGCGGGGCCGGGCGCGGCGGGCACGACGCAGGGTCGCGACCGCGCTCCGGACACGGGACGGAACCGGTCCCGGGACCGGTACCGGGCATGGGCAGGGAGTCAAACGGTCGCGAGCGACGGCGTCAAGACTTCACGTCGGAATTGAAGCAGATCGTTTGAGAGCGCTCTCAAGAGCGCTCTCTCGTTCAAAACTTGAAGGGATTGGTCTCGTCCAAGCACTTGACGAGCCGCTTTCGGCGGGAGTTGACTCACCGTTTGAAACGAGCCTGGAAAGCGGGAGGGCGGCGCGTCGAGCGCTGCCCGACCGCCCTCACCGGCGTACGCCCCCACCGCGGACGAGGTGAGTCCACGCCCCACGGCACCCCCGGCCCACCCCGCCTCCCCGAGGTACCGCCGGTCGCCGTGTCGGGTTGTCATGGACGCCTCGTCTTCGGCGGTACGGCACCCCACCACCGGAACTCCCGGCCGACAGACGGAAGTGAACCCATGAGAACCACCCCCCACACCCATGGCCGCCCACCCCGCTCGCGGGGTTCGCGGCGCCGCACCCGCCCCTGGGCGTCGGCGGCCACGCTGCTGGGCCTGGCCCTGACCCTGACGTTCACCGGCGCGGCCTCGGCGGGGCCCGCGCCCGACGGCGCCGCTCCGAAGGCCGCCGAGGCCGAGCCGATGGCGGTGCTGTTCGAGGACACCTTCGACGGCCCCGCCGGATCGGCCGTCGACGGCCGCAAGTGGCAGATGGAGACCGGCGACAACAGCGGCAACAACCACGAGCGGCAGTACTACACCCCGGGCAACGCCAACGCCGCGCTCGACGGCAACGGCCGGCTGGTGATCACCGCCCGCAAGGAGAATCCGGGCAACTACCAGTGCTGGTACGGCCGTTGCGAGTACACCTCCGCCCGGATGAACACCGCGGGGAAGTTCACCACCACCTACGGGCGCATCGAGGCCCGCATCAAGATCCCGCGCGGCCAGGGCATGTGGCCCGCGTTCTGGATGCTGGGCGCCGACATCAACAACCCCGGTGTCGGATGGCCCAACAGCGGCGAGATCGACATCATGGAGAACGTCGGCTACGAGCCGGGCACGGTGCACGGCACCATCCACGGCCCCGGCTACTCCGGCGGCGAGGGCATCGGCGCCGGGTACACCCTGCCGAACGGCCGGGCGTTCGCCGACGACTTCCACACCTTCGCCGTCGACTGGGCGCCGAACTCCATCACCTGGTCGGTGGACGGCCAGGTCTACCAGCGCCGCACCCCGGCCGACCTGGGCGGCGACCGTTGGGTGTTCGACAAGCCGTTCTTCCTGATCCTCAACCTCGCCGTGGGCGGCGACTGGCCGGGCCTGCCCGACGGCAGCACCGTCTTCCCGCAGCAGATGATCGTCGACCACGTCCGCGTCACCGGCGGCGACAGCGGCGGCGGACGCACCGGGCGGATCACCGGCCTGGCGGGCAAGTGCCTGGACGTGGCCGGGGCGAACACCGCCAACGGCACCCCGGTGCAGATCCACGACTGCAACGGCAACGCCGCGCAGCAGTGGACCATCGGCACGGACGGCACCATCCGGGCGCTGGGCAAGTGCCTGGACGTCTCCGGCGCCGGAACGGCGGACGGCACCCCCGTCCAGATCTGGGACTGCAACGGCACCGCCGCCCAGCGGTGGGTCGTCACCGCGGCCCGGGACATCGTCAACCCCAACGCCGACAAGTGCCTGGACGTGAAGGACAACAGCTCGGCCAACGGCACCAGGACGCAGATCTGGACCTGCGCCGGAACGGCCAACCAGAAGTGGACCACGCCGTGATCCGACCCTGAGGTCCCGTCCCCGGGACCCGGACCGTGTTCCCTTCCGGCCGCGGCCGGCGGGCGGTCGGCGCCGAGGCGCCGCCCCCGTCGGCCGCGGCCGTTCAGGTGTCGCCCGGATGCTCCGCGTCCGACACGACCAGCTCCCGGTACTCCGGGTGCAGGTCGATCCACTTCTCCATGAAGGCGCAGGCCGGACGGACCCGCAGGCCGCGCCGTCGCGCGTCCTCCAGAGCGGTCCGGGCGAGCCGGTCGCCGACGCCCCGGCCCAGGAAGGGCCGGGACACCACGACCCTCGGGTAGGTCACCAGACCGTCGGTGCGGAGGTAGTCCGCGAAGCCGATGAGCGTCGTGCCGATCCGTGCCTCGAACCGACCGCGGGCGGGTGAGTCGCTGATCGTGACCGGGCTGTTGGTGGCTGCCGAGGGCATGCTGCGTTCCTCCCGGAGTGACCGCATCACGTGGTGTTCCGGTCGGCCGAGTGCCACGCGGCGGTGCCTCCTATCCCTTCCGGGGCAGGGCCGGAGGCGTGAATCCGGGACGCGCGCCCGGGGAGGGGCGGCGGGACGGCCGCGCGGAGGGAGTCGGCGCGGGAGGGGAGCGGACGGGTCAGCCCTCCCCGTCCTCCAGCCGGAAGCCGACCTTCAGGCCGACCTGGTAGTGCTCGATCGCGCCGTCCGCGATGTTGCCGCGGACCTGCGTCACCTCGAACCAGTCCAGATGGCGCAGGGTCTGCGAGGCGCGCTCGATCCCGTTGCGGATCGCCTGGTCGACACCCTCGTGCGAGCTGCCGACGATCTCGGTCACCCGGTAGACGTGGCTGGTCACGGTGGCCTCCTGTGGGGGGTTGGTCGCGAAGGGTTCCCTCCGTCCACCGTGCCCCAGGGCGGGGTGGCGCGCGAGTGCTAGGCTCCGACCGGGCCGTGACTGGCGCGTAGGGATGGGATCGACCATCGGGAAGCGGCCCTCGCCCCCGTGCGAAGAAGAGCCGTGCGCCTGGGCCACCCACACCGTCGTCGAGGACGTCAAGGAGGGGCCCATGGCCGCCGAACCCGCCCCGCACACCACCACCGCCGCGACCACCGCCTCCACGGCCTTCACCAGCGCCCTGGAGGTGATCCGGGAGGTCGAGCCGCGCGTCGCCGACGCCATCGGCGCCGAGATCGCCGACCAGCGCGCCTCCCTCAAGCTGATCGCCAGCGAGAACTACGCATCCCCGGCCGTGCTGCTGGCCATGGGCAACTGGCTCAGCGACAAGTACGCCGAGGGCACCGTCGGCCGCCGCTTCTACGCCGGATGCCGCAACGTCGACACCGTCGAGGCGCTCGCCGCCGAACACGCCCGCGAGCTGTTCGGCGCCGCTCACGCCTACGTCCAGCCGCACTCCGGCATCGACGCCAACCTGGTCGCCTTCTGGGCCGTCCTGGCCCGGCGCGTGGAGAGCCCGGCGCTGGAGCGCGCCGGGGCGAAGCACGTCAACGACCTCACCGAGGAGGACTGGGCGGCGCTCCGGCGCGAGCTGGGCGAACAGCGGATGCTGGGCATGTCCCTGGACGCGGGCGGCCACCTCACCCACGGCTTCCGCCCCAACATCTCCGGCAAGATGTTCGCCCAGCGCAGCTACGGCACCGACCCGGCCACCGGCCTGCTCGACTACGACGCGGTGCGCGCCGCCGCCCGCGAGTTCCGTCCGCTCATCCTGATGGCCGGCTACTCCGCCTACCCCCGGAAGGTGAACTTCCGGATCATGCGGGAGATCGCCGACGAGGTCGGCGCCACCCTCATGGTCGACATGGCCCACTTCGCCGGCCTGGTCGCCGGCAAGGTCTTCACCGGCGACTTCGACCCCGTGCCGCACGCCGACATCGTCACCACCACCACCCACAAGTCCCTGCGCGGCCCGCGCGGCGGCATGGTGCTGTGCGACGAGACGCTGGCCGAGCACGTCGACCGCGGCTGCCCCATGGTCCTCGGCGGCCCGCTGCCCAACGTCATGGCCGCCAAGGCCGTGGCGCTGGCCGAGGCCCGGCGGCCCGCCTTCCGCGACTACGCCCGGCAGGTGGTGGAGAACGCCGCCGCGCTCGCCGAGGGCCTGACGCGCCGCGGCGCGACCCTCGTCACCGGCGGCACCGACAACCACCTGGTGCTCGTCGACGTCTCCGGCTACGGCCTCACCGGTCGCCAGGCCGAGGACGCCCTGTTGGCCTCGGGGATCGTCACCAACCGCAACGCCGTGCCGCGCGACCCCAACGGCGCCTGGTACACCTCCGGCATCCGCGTCGGCACCCCGGCGCTGACCACGCGCGGGCTCGGCACGGCGGAGATGGACGAGGTCGCCGACCTGATCCACACCGTCCTCACCGCCGCCGAGCCGGGCACCAGCGCGGCCGGCGCCTCCTCCAAGGCGCGGTACGTCCTGGAGGAGAAGGTCGCCGAGTCCGTCGCCGGACGCGCCGCCGACCTGCTGGCCGCGCACCCCCTCTACCCGGGGATCGACCTGACCTGACCGATCCGGGCCCGCTCCGGACCGGTCCGGAGCGGGCCCGGGCGCGTAGCCTGCCGGTATGAGCGACGACCTGCCCGAGATGCGGGCCTCCGACGCCGACCGGGAGAGCGTGGCCGAGGTGCTGCGGGAGGCGCTGGCCGAAGGACGGCTCGACATGGAGGAGTTCCAGGAGCGGCTGGACTCCGCCTACCGGGCGCGCACCCAGGGGGAGCTGGCGCCACTGGTGAGGGACCTGCCCCGAGCCGCCGAGCCGCGGGAGGCCGAGCGACCCGGCCGCCGCTGGGCCGACCGCTTCGGAGGCACGGCCACCTCCCGCGGCGGAGTGGCGGTCATGGGCGGCTTCGTGCGCAAGGGCCCGTGGACCGCTCCCCGTCGCTTCACCGGCTTCGCCTTCTGGGGCGGCGGGGAGATCGACCTGCGCGAGGCCCGCTTCGAGGACCGCGAGGTGGAGATCCGCTGCTTCGCCGTCATGGGCGGCATCAACGTGATCGTCCCGCCGGAGGCCGAGGTCGACGTGCGCGGCATCGGCGTCATGGGCGGCTTCGACCACCGCGCCGCCGGCCTGGGCGAGCCGGGCGCGCCGCGGGTGGTGGTCAGCGGCTTCGCCTTCTGGGGCGGGGTCGGGGTCGAGCGCAGGCCCGGCCGGCGGGAGCGCAAGCACCTGAAGCCCGGCCACGGGTACGGTCACGGCCACGGGTACGGCCACGGCGGCCGGCCGGACGACGAGGACGGCTGACCCGGCGCCCGACCCTCGGCCCGCCCGTCCCCCGGCTCAGCGCCACACGGGCTCGTCCGCGCCCGGCCGCCCCGGCGGCCGGGCCCAGCCCTTCGGACCGCCTTCGTACCGCACCGGAGGGACGGCGTGGCGCAGCCGCCGCCACGGGGGCGCCTCCCCGCCGGAGGTCGGGGGAGGGCCGTCGGTCTCGGTGAGCCAGTCGGCGGGGTCGTACGGCTCCCACGGCCCGTCCGGCTCCTCGGGCGCCTCCAGCTCGCGCAGCAGCCAGTGCGCGGTCCGGGCCAGCGTCGGGCGCACGCGCCGGGTGCCGCCGTCCTCCCGCTGCTCGGTGAGCGACCGCAGCACCGCGGCGGCCAGCAGATAGCCCGTGCCGTGGTCCAGCGCCTGCACCGGCAGCGCGCCCGGACGGCGCTCCGGGTCGGTCTCGTCCGCCTCGGCCACCGCGATGCCGCTCGCCGCCTGCACCAGGCTGTCGAAGCCCCGCCGACCGCCCCACGGCCCGGTCCCGACCCCGCCCCAGGCGCTCAGCTCCGCCACCACCAGGCCCGGCCGCCGCTCCGCCAGCTCCCCGGCCGACAGCCCGAAGCGGTCCAGGGCGCCGGGACGGTAGCCGGTCACCACCACATGGGCGGCCGAGAGCAGCTCCTCGAAGGTCCGGCGGCCGGAGCGGGAGGCGAGGTCCAGCAGCGTCGAGCGCTTGCCGAACCCGGTGTCGGCGTGGGCGTCCGCGCTCTCGGGCAGGTCCGGCGAGTCGATCCGCAGCACGTCGGCGCCCAGCAGCGCGAGGGTGCGGGTGGCCACCGGACCGGCGATGACCCGGGTGAGGTCCAGCACGCGCGGACCGTCCGGAGGCGCCGGCAGCGGCAGCGGCGGGGCGCCGTCCAGCCGCTCGCGCCCCACCAGGGGAAGCCCGGCCACGGCCGCGCCCTGGGGGTGCGCCGCCCACTGTTCGGGGGTGCGGACGGCGACGGCGAGACCGCCCGCGGCGTACACCGCCTCCTCCGCGTCCTCGGCGCGGCGGCCGGCGAGGACGGCGGCGACGGCGTCCACCAGGGCTCCGTCGTCCCCGCGATCGGGCACGCCGAGGGCGGCCAACAGCCGGGCCCGGTGGTGCGGGTAGTTGGCGTGGGTGCGCAGCCACCCGCCGTCGGTGCGCCAGAACCGGGACAGCGGCGCGAACGTGGCGGCCGGACGGCCGTCGATCCGCAGCAGGCGCTCGCCGGCGAACGCGCTCGCCACCGCGCCGTCGTCCACCCGCACGGCCGGGACGCCGCCGCCCGAGCGCCGGGCCGCCAGTTCGGCCGCCGCCAGGGCGCACACCGCGACGGTGGACCGGGCCAGCTCCCGCACCGGCAGCCGCGCCGGCAGCACGGTCGCCGGGTCGCGGGGGAGAAGGCGGACGCGTTCGAGGAGGGCGGGTTCGCCGCCCAGCGCGGCCCACAGCCGGGCCCGGGACCGTTGCTCCATGTACGCACTGTACGCACGGTGCCGCTCGGGTCGTCCGACGTGCGATGTCAGTACCCGTGACTACGTTGATCGACAACACGTCCGAGTACTTGTACGGATGTTTGAACGCCGTCGTGGACGGCACGTTGGAGGCATGGAGCAGATCATGGAGAACACCTACGCCCACCCGGAAGCGACCTCCGTCCCCGCCGGCTTCGAGCGCGGTCTCGCCGTGGCGTTCGCACTGGCGGGCACGCTGGCCGTGGGCTGGCTGGTCGGCATGGTCTACGTCATAGCCACCTGGGCGCTGGGCGGCTGACCGGGCCGCCCCTCAGGCGCGTCCTCCCGAGGAGACGGTGCGGAAGACGATCCCCGCCCGCACCAGCCGCTCGATCAGCGCGTCCCCCATCGCGACCGCCGTGGTGACCTGCCCCGAGGTCTCGGGCAGCTCGTCCAGGGCCAGGCACAGCGCCGACTCCGCCAGCATCTTGGCCGTCTCCCCGTAGCCCGGATCACCGCCGGACACCTCGGTGACCACCCGCCGACCGCCGCCCTCCCCGAAGAAGCGGACCGTGAACCAGCTCTTCGCGCGCCGCTCCGGACTCGGCCCCTCGCCCGGCGCCAGCCGGGCCGACAGCGTGTGGCGGACGGCCGGAAGCAGGGCGAGAGCGGAGAGCGCCCCCATCCCGACGATGCCGCCCACGGCGACGGGCAGCCGGCGGACGCCCGCGTAGTGGCGGTAGCGGAAGTCCGGCCCGTAGCGCTCCAGGGCGGCGGCCGACCGGGCGACGACCCGCGGGTCGAGGGTGGGCAGCGGCACCGCCCACAGCCCGGCCTTGGCGCTGCGGCGCGGCCGGTCCAGCGGCGCGCTGATCCGCCGCCCGACCGGACGGGGCTCGACCCGCCGCCGCTCCCGGGCCGCGGCCTCCGTCTGCCGCCGCCGGGAGACGGCGGCCAGCGCGGAGGCGAGCGTCCCGCCGGAGATGGTGCCGGAGGCGCGGACGTAGCCGTCGATCCGCAGCGGCACCCCCTCGGGCAGCCGCTCGACGGTGTACAGCACACCCAGGTCGTGCGGCACCGAGTCGAAGCCGCAGGCGTGCACCAGCCGTGCCCCGCTCTCCCGGGCCCGCTCGTGGTGGCGCAGGTACATCAGGTCGATGAACTCCGGCTCGCCGGCCAGGTCCACGTAGTCCGTCCCGCTCTCGGCACAGGCGGCCACCAGCGGCGCGCCGTGGCGGATGTACGGGCCGACGGTGGTGGCGACCACGCGGGTGCTCTCGGCGACCTCGCGCAGCGAGCGGGGATCGCCGGCGTCGGCGTGCAGCAGCGGCAGGTCGGCGCAGGTCGGACGGGTCTCCGCCAGCCGCTCGCGCAGCCGGAGCAGCTTCTCGCGGTTGCGTCCGGCCAGCGCCCAGCGGAAGCCCTCGGGGGCGTGCGCGGCCAGGTACTCGGCCGTCAGCCCCCCGGCGAAACCGGTCGCGCCGAACAGCACCAGATCGTGGTCGCGGTCGGGGCCGCGGTCGTTCCGTGACACTCCTGCCTCCTGGGTCGGGGAAAGCGGGCGGGCGGTACGGGATCTGTCGGTGCCCGACCCTACGGTGGACCCATGGACGACCGTGCGACGGGACGGAAAGACGGTACCGGGCGGGACGCGGCGGCGGTGCGCGCGAGGGTGCGGGAGTTCGCCCTCGAACTGCCCGGCGCGTTCGAGGACTTCCCCTGGAACGAGTGCGTGATCAAGGTCAATCGGAAGATCTTCGTCTTCCTCTTCCTCGGACACCTGGTCGCCGGGCGGGGCGACTCCCCGCCCACCGTCACGGTGAAGCTCACCCACCCCGAGACCCACGCCCACGCGCTGTCGGTGCCGGGCGCCGTCCCCACGGGGTACGGGCTCGGCCGGGCGGGCTGGGTGACGGTGCCGCTGGCCGGGACGGACGCGCCGCCGGCGGAGCTGCTGTGCGACTGGGTGGAGGAGAGCTACCGCACCGTCGCGCCGAAGCGCACCGTCGCGCTGCTCGACGCCGAACGCACCCCGCCGCCGCCCGGCGCCTGAACGGCGGCGAGCGGCGGCGGGGGCGGACGGGAGTGCGCGGTGGGCGGGAGGGCGCTGCGGGCGGTCAGCCGCCGATGGCGCAGGCGTCCCCGTTGAGGGTGAACTCCTCGGGCGGGGAGGTGTCACCGGTGTGGCGGGCCACGAAGCCGACGGTGACACTGCCGCCCGGGGGGATCGTCTCGTTGTACGAGGCGTTGAACACCTCGACGGTGTCGGCCTCGGCGAAGGTGCCGTTCCAGCCCGAGATGATGTCCTGGCCGTCGGGGAGGGCGAAGGAGAGCGTCCAGCCGGTGACCGGCTCGGTGCCGGTGTTGGTGATGGTGATCTCGGCGGTCAGGCCGGTGCCCCAGGTGGTCGTCTCGTAGTCGACCCGGCAGGTGGGGACGGGCTCCTCGGCCTCCTCGAAGACCACCCGGTGCAGCCCGCCGGGCAGGTCGTTGACGGCGTAGAACTCGCCCTCCGGCGTGGTGCCGATCGCCGTCACCTGGGTGGCCGTCTTCCCGATCCGGGCGTGGAGGTAGCCGCCGTCGCCGTCCTCACGGAGCGCCCACACGGTGGACGAGCAGTAGTCGGTGGCGATGTAGGTGCCTCCCACCAGGTCGGCGAACTCCTTGCCGCGGTAGACGTGTCCGCCGATGACCGCGCAGTTGCCGTCGGTGCCCAGGGGGTAGGTGAAGACCGGCTCGGTGTACTCCGCGTCGGGCAGGCAGTGCTCCTGCTCGAACACCTCCAGGCCCTCGTAGCAGGACCAGCCGAGGTTCGCCCCGCCCTGTCCGGGCGCGAGGTGGTTGATCTCCTCCCAGCGGCCCTGGCCGACGTCGCCGATCCACAGCGAGCCGTCCGCGCTGTCGAAGGAGAACCGCCAGGGGTTGCGCAGCCCGTACAGCCAGATCTCCTCACGGGCGCCTTCGACGCCGACGAACGGGTTGTCCTCGGGGACGCAGTAGGGGAGGTCCCCGCAGCTCCTGCCGACGTCGATGCGGAGGATCTTGCCCAGCAGGGTGTCCAGCCGCTGTCCGCTGCGGAAGGGGTCTCCGGACCCGCCGCCGTCGCCGATGCTCCAGTAGAGGTGGCCGTCGGGACCGAAGGCGAGCTGGCCGCCGTTGTGGTTGCTGTACTCGGCGTGCTCCTGGGACAGCAGCACGTCGAGTTCGCCGCCGTCGAGCCGGTAACGGGCCAGGGTCACCGCGCCGTCCGGCAGCGCGGTGTACGCCAGGTACAGCTCCTGGCTGTCGGCGAAGTCGGGCGGGAGGGCGATGCCGAGCAGCCCGCGCTCGTTGTCCGAGGCGTCCACCACCGCGCCGATGTCGAGCAGCGGGTCGGCCGCGAGGCCGGTGTCCGGGTGGTAGACGCGGACGCGGCCGAGCTTCTCGGTGATGAACAGCCGCCCCGTCCCGTCGTCGGGCGCGACGAGGGCGGTGGGGCGGCGCAGCCCGGAGGCGACCTGGACGGTGGACGCGGTGACGTCCTCCAGGGGCACCGAGGCGGTGCCGGTCCGCCGCTCACCGCCGTCCGCGGCCCTGTCCGCCGCGGCGGCGGGCGGCGGGGGCGCGGCGGGCGGGGAGGCGGACGCGGCCGGGGGAGCGACCAGGGCCAGTAAGAGCGCGAGCAGTAACGAACCGGTCCAGCGGCGTCTCGACATGGGATCTCCAGGGTGTGGGGGTGTGGTGGCACGCCGGAACCGGGGCCGGACGCCGAACCCGCCGGTTGCCGCCGGTCGCGTCCGGCCGGAACCGGTGGGGCCGACGCGAACTCCCCGTTCCGATGTGCCTGTCGGGACCGTACCGACTCCCCCCGGTCCCCACCAGGCTCCCTCCGCGACATCCGGCTCCGCCGCCGGACGCCGTCCGGTCACCGTGTGATCAGCGACGCGAAGCCGGCGCGCACGTCGGCCTTGGACGGGGTGATGTACCGGTCCGGCGGCGGGCCGGAGTCGTCGTCGCCGAAGGTGTAGTAGGTGAGGAATCCGGGGCAGCTCGTGCCGCCGATCTCCACCGTGCGGTCGGCCACGAGCTTCCCGGTCCGCAACTCGTAGGCCTTCACGGGAATCCCGATCTTGTGGAACGTCACGTTCGTGATGCCCCGCCCGGAGGACCCGGGCTCGTAGGGGCACGTCCGGACGGGGGTCCCGAACTTCGATTCGCCCACGCAGACCACCAGGACGGCTTCGGCGGGGTCGTCCGTCCGCCACGTGTCGGGGAGTCGGTCCGTGTACTCGGTGGGGCCGCCGAACAGCGCGCGGTTGGTCTTCCCCTTGCGGTAGGGGGCGGCGCCGCCGTACTTCGCCGGTGTGGAGCAGTACGCGGGCTGCTCGCCCTCCGCCGCCGCGAGGAGGCTCCTGACGTTCGCCAGCTCGATGGCCCTCGTGGCGCGCGTGACTCCCTTGCGGGCCCGGTCCGTGCGTGCGTCGTCGGGGTGGCGGTCGAGCAGTCGCCGGTAGTGGTCCCGTGCCTCCTCCCAGCGGCCGGCGTCCGCGAGGGCGTCACCGCATCCGACGAGTGCCGCGGGCTCCGTCCGCGCGACGGCCCGCGCGATGGTGTCGGCGTACCGGTCCAGTGCTTCCTGGCCCGGGTGCCGCCGGCCGAGCCAGTCGGTGATCGTGACGGTGCGGCAGGGATCGTCGGCGGGCAGGTCGTCGAGGAAGGCGTTCAGGGCCACCCCGACCGCCTTCTCGTTGCCGGGGTCCGCGAGGGCCGAGGCGAGGACGTCGAAGCCCTCCTTCAGGCCGCTGTCGACCGCGGTGGCCTCGGTGATCTCGATGGTGTGGGGTGCGCCGCCCTCGCCGTCCAGCTCCGATTCGAGCCGGAGTCCGGCCGCCAGCAGTCGGTCGCAGACCTCGGCGATCCCGTCGCCGCGGGCAACCGGGACGGCGCCGACCACGCGGTGGTGGAGCCGTACCTCGTTCCGGAGGACCGGCACCTCCGAGCAGTCGCCCCTCGCGTGGGCCTCGGCGATGTCCCGCTCGATCCCGGCGGCGTCGAACCGCGCGAACCCCACGGGCAGCAGCACCGCGCACGCGGCGCCGAGCGCGAGCAGGCGCTGCCCGCGCACCACGGTCCGGTCCCGGCGTCCGCGCGCCAGGAACCACCCGTGCGCGACGACGGCCACCCACCACAGGAGCAGAACGACCTCGCACCACGGCCGGGCGACCCGGAAGAGGACGGAGACGAGCACGAGGGTGATCGCTCCGGTGGCGACGGCGAGCTCCCGCCGGCCCAGCATCAGGTAGCCCACGCCGAGCAGGGAGGCGTTGCCGAGGGCGGCGGCCAGGGGGCCGTGCGTCCGGGCCCCGGTCGGCTCGGGCTCCGACACGGCGTGGATCGGGTGAACCATCCTGTTCCTTTCCCGCCTCCGGAACGGGCGCGGACGTTCCGGGCTCGTCCGCCCCGTTACGGGGCGCGTCGCGGTTCCGCGCACCGCCGTCGCGGTCGCGACGCGCGGACGCACGGCGTCTTCTCGCGGTGGGTCCACCCCCAGACAAGCGGCCGTTCGGTTGTTCAGCCGGCCGGCGCGGGCCGTGAACAATCCCGCCCCCGCGGACCGGCCCTCCCGCGGCCGGGAGCCGTCCTTCCGGCCGGTCGCCGGCGCTCACGAAGCGTCGGGCCCGCCGCCCGGGAAGGGGAGCGGACGCGCCTCCGGAGGGCGGGTGCGACCCGCTCCCGCGGGGGTTGTGGAAAGTGGAACGCGTTCTTAGCATCCCTGGTGTTACATCATTGGTGTCATACGGTCGCGACGGAGCGGCCGGGACGGCTGGGGGTCCCCATGGCGGCAGGCAGCGGACACGGCCCGCTCGCCGGAGTGCGGGTGGTGGAACTGGCGGGCATCGGCCCCGGCCCGTTCGCCGCGATGCTCCTGGGCGACCTCGGCGCCGACGTCGTCCGCGTCGACCGGCCCGGCGGGCAGGCGCTGGGCATCGACCCCGCCCGCGACGTCACCGGCCGCAACAAGCGCTCGGTGGTGGTCGACCTGAAGTCCGAAGACGGCCCCGCCACCGTCCTGGACCTCGTCGAACGCGCCGACGTGCTGATCGAGGGCTACCGCCCCGGCGTCGCCGAGCGCCTGGGGATCGGCCCGGAGGAGTGCCTGGCCCGCAACCCGCGGCTGGTCTACGGGCGGATGACGGGCTGGGGCCAGGACGGGCCCCTGGCGCACAGCGCCGGGCACGACATCGGCTACACCGCGATCACCGGCGCGCTCGGCATGATCGGCCCGGCCGACGGGCCGCCCGCGATCCCCGCCAACCTGCTCGGCGACTACGCCGGCGGCTCGCTCTACCTGGTCGTCGGCGTCCTCGCCGCCCTCCACCACGCCCGCGCCGAGGGCGGGCGCGGCCAGGTCGTCGACGCCGCGATCGTGGACGGCACCAGCCACCTGACCGCCATGATCCACGGCATGGTGGCCGCCGGCGCCTGGCGAGACCGGCGCGGCGCCAACCTGCTGGACGGCGGCTGCCCCTTCTACGGCGTCTACGAGACCGCCGACGGCGGCTGGATGGCCGTCGGCGCGCTGGAGCGGCCCTTCTACGACGAGTTCGCCCGGCTGCTCGGCCTGGACGGGGACGCGCCCGACCGCGACGACCCCGCCCGCTGGGGCGAACTGCGCGAGGCCGTCGCCGCCCGCTTCCGCACCCGCACCCGCGCGGAGTGGACGGAGGTCTTCGCCGGCTCCGACGCCTGTGTCGCCCCCGTGCTCTCCCTGCGCGAGGCCCCCGCCCACCCCCATCTGGCCGCGCGCGGCACCTACACCGACCACGCCGGGATCACCCAGCCGGCCCCCGCCCCCCGTTTCTCCGCCACCCCCGGCGCGCTGCGCCGTCCGCCCGCCGTCCCCGGAGCGGACGCCGCCGAGGTGGCCCGCGACTGGGGTCTGCCGTCCCTCGTCCCCGCGTCCGCCCCCGAGGAGGGCTCACGTTGAAGCGCCGCATCTTCACCGAGGACCACGAAGCCTTCCGCGAGACGGTCAGGACCTTCCTGGCCAAGGAGGTGCTGCCGCACTACGAGCGGTGGGAGCGCGAGGGCGTGGTGGACCGCTCCGCCTGGCTCGCGGCCGGCCGGCAGGGGCTGCTGGGCACGGCCGTCCCCGAGGAGTACGGGGGCGGCGGCCAGGACGACTTCCGCTACGGGGTCGTGCTCGCCGAGGAGTTCGCGAAGGCGGGCGCGCCCGGCCTGGCGATCGGCCTCCACAACGACGTCATCGGCCCGTACCTGACCTCCCTGGGCACCGAGGAGCAGAAGAGGCGCTGGCTGCCCGGCTTCTGCTCCGGCGAGACGATCACCGCCATCGCCATGACCGAGCCCGGCGCCGGCTCCGACCTCCAGGGCATCCGCACCACCGCCGAGGACCGCGGCGACCACTGGCTGCTCAACGGCTCCAAGACCTTCATCTCCAACGGCATCCTCGCCGACCTGGTGATCGTGGTCGCCAGGACCACGCCCGAGGGCGGCGCGAAGGGGCTCGGCCTCCTGGTCGTCGAGCGCGGCGCGGAGGGCTTCGAGCGCGGCCGCAACCTCGACAAGATCGGCCAGAAGTCCCAGGACACCGCCGAGCTGTTCTTCCACGACGTGCGCGTACCCAAGGAGAACCTGCTGGGCGAACTCCACGGCGCCTTCGGTCACCTGATGGCGCATCTGGTCCAGGAGCGGATGTCCATCGCGGTGGCCGCCATCGCCGGGGCCGAGCACCTGCTGGAGATCACCCGCGCGTACGTCACCGGGCGCGAGGCGTTCGGACGGTCCCTCTCCCGCTTCCAGCACATCCGCTTCGAGGTCGCCGAGATGGCCACCGAGTGCGCGGTCACCCGCGCCTTCGTCGACCGCTGCGTCGAGGACCACGTGCGCGGCGAACTGGACGCCGTCCACGCCTCGATGGCCAAGTGGTGGGCGACCGAACTGCACAAGCGCGTCGCCGACCGCTGCCTCCAACTCCACGGCGGCTACGGCTACATGACCGAGTACCCGGTCGCCAGAGCGTTCACCGACGGACGCATCCAGACCATCTACGGCGGCACGACCGAGATCATGAAGGAGATCATCGGCCGCTCGCTGCTGCCCCGACCCGCCTCCCCCGAAAGCTCCGAAAGGCCCTGAGACCGTGACCACCGACGCGTACATCTACGACGCCATCCGCACCCCGCGCGGGCGCGGCAAGGCGAACGGCGCCCTGCACGGCACCAAGCCGATCGACCTCGTCGTCGGTCTGATCCACGAACTGCGCCGCCGCTTCCCCGACCTGGACCCGGCCGCGATCGACGACATCGTGCTCGGCGTCGTCACCCCGGTCGGCGACCAGGGCTCCGACATCGCCCGGATCGCCGCCATCGCCGCCGGACTGCCCGACACGGTGGCCGGCGTCCAGGAGAACCGGTTCTGCGCCTCGGGCCTGGAGGCGGTCAACCTGGCCGCCGCCAAGGTCCGCTCCGGCTGGGAGGACCTGATCCTGGCCGGCGGCGTGGAGTCGATGTCCCGGGTGCCGATGGGCTCCGACGGCGGCGCCTGGGCCATGGACCCGATGACCAGCTTCGAGAGCGGCTTCGTCCCCCAGGGCATCGGCGCCGACCTCATCGCCACCATCGAGGGCTTCGGCCGCCGGGACGTGGACGAGTACGCCGCCCTGTCGCAGGAGCGCGCGGCGACGGCCTGGAAGGAGGGCCGCTTCGACCGCTCGGTCGTCCCCGTCACCGACCGCAACGGCCTGGTCGTCCTGGACCGCGACGAGCACATGCGCCCCGGCACCACCGTCGACTCCCTGGCCGCCCTCAAGCCCTCCTTCGCCGCCATCGGCGAGGCGGGCGGCTTCGACGCGGTGGCGCTGCAGAAGTACCACTGGGTGGAGCGGATCGACCACGTCCACCACGCGGGCAACTCCTCCGGCATCGTGGACGGCGCGGCGCTGGTGGCCATCGGCAGCCGCGAGGTGGGGGAGCGGTACGGGCTGACCCCGCGCGCCCGGATCGTCTCCGCCGCCGTCTCCGGCTCCGAGCCGACGATCATGCTCACGGGCCCGGCCCCGGCCTCCCGCAAGGCCCTGGCCAAGGCGGGGCTGACCATCGACGACATCGACCTGGTGGAGATCAACGAGGCGTTCGCGGCCGTCGTCCTGCGCTTCGTGAAGGACATGGGCCTGTCCCTGGACAAGGTCAACGTCAACGGCGGCGCCATCGCCATGGGCCACCCGCTCGGCGCCACCGGCGCGATGATCCTCGGCACCCTCGTCGACGAACTGGAGCGCCGCGACCTGCGGTACGGCCTGGCCACCCTCTGCGTCGGCGGCGGCATGGGCATCGCCACCGTCGTCGAGCGGCTCTGACCCGCCCCGGCGGCACCGCGCCCACCCCCGACCGTCCCGACGCAGCAACCCTCAACGGAGAACGAGAACCCACCATGGCAGCCCCCTCCACCATCCGCTGGGAGCAGGACGACACCGGCGTCGTCACCCTCACCCTGGACGACCCCGACCAGTCCGCCAACACCATGAACGCCGCGTTCATCGACTCGCTCGCGGCCACCGCCGACCGGCTGGAGGCGGAGCGGGAGAACGTCCGCGGCGTCATCGTCACCTCCGCCAAGAAGACCTTCTTCGCCGGCGGCGACCTGAACGACCTCCTCGCCGTGCGGCCCGAGCAGGCGCGGGAGGTCTACGAGCGCGGCATGGCCGTCAAGCGCGACCTGCGCCGCATCGAGACCCTCGGCAGGCCCGTCGTCGCCGCGATCAACGGCGCCGCGCTCGGCGGCGGCCTGGAGATCGCGCTGGCCTGTCACCACCGGATCGCCCTCGACGCCCGCGGCTCCCGCATCGGACTGCCCGAGGCCACGCTCGGCCTGCTGCCCGGCAGCGGCGGCGTGGTGCGCACCGTGCGCCTGCTGGGCATCACCGACGCCCTGCTGAACGTGCTGCTCCAGGGGCAGCGGTACGTCCCGCGCGCGGCCCTGGAGAAGGGCCTGGTCCACGAGGTCGTGGAGACCGAGGAGGAGATGCTCGCGCGGGCCCGGGCGTTCATCGACGCCCACCCCGAATCCGTCCAGCCCTGGGACGTCAAGGGCTACAAGATCCCCGGCGGCACCCCCGCCCACCCGAAGTTCGCCGCCAACCTCCCGGCCTTCCCCGCCAACCTCGCCAAGCAGCTCGGCGGCGCCCCCTACCCGGCCCAGCGCAACATCCTGGCCGCGGCCGTCGAGGGGGCCCAGGTCGACTTCGAGACCGCCCAGGCGATCGAGTCCCGCTACTTCACCGAGCTGGCGACCGGACGGATCGCGAAGAACATGATCCAGGCGTTCTTCTTCGACCTCCAGGCGGTCAACTCCGGCCGCAGCCGCCCCCGGGACGTCGAACCCCGGACGGTGCGGAAGGTCGCCGTGCTCGGCGCGGGCATGATGGGCGCCGGCATCGCCTACGCCTGCGCCAAGGCCGGCATCGAGGTCGTCCTCAAGGACGTGACGGTGGAGGCCGCCGAGAAGGGCAAGGCGTACTCGGCCGGTCTGCTGGACAAGGCGTTGGCCAAGGGCCGCACCACGCCCGAGAAGCGCGACGCGCTGCTGGAGCGCATCACCCCCACCGCCGACCCCGGGGCGCTGGCCGGGTGCGACGCCGTGATCGAGGCGGTCTTCGAGGACACCGCCCTGAAGCACAAGGTCTTCCAGGAGGTCCAGGAGATCGTCGCGCCCGACGCGCTGCTGTGCTCCAACACCTCCACCATCCCCATCACCACGCTGGCCGAGGGCGTGACGCGGCAGCGGGACTTCATCGGACTGCACTTCTTCTCGCCCGTCGACAAGATGCCGCTGGTGGAGATCGTCCGCGGCGAGCGCACCGGGGACGAGGCGGTCGCCCGCGCCTTCGACCTGGTGCGGCAGATCGACAAGACCCCGATCGTGGTGCGCGACTCCCGCGGCTTCTTCACCTCCCGGGTGATCGGCCGGTTCATCAACGAGGGCGTGGCGATGGTCGCCGAGGGCGTGGAGCCGGCCTCGGTGGAGCAGGCCGCCGCCCAGGCCGGCTACCCGGCCAAGGTGCTGGCCCTGATGGACGAGCTGACCCTCACCCTGCCGCGGAGGATCCGCGAGGAGGCCCGGCAGGCCGTGGAGGCCGCGGGCGGCACCTGGGAGCCGCACCCGGCCGACGCCGTCGTCGACCGGATGGTCGAGGAGTTCGGCCGCACCGGCCGCAGCGGCGGCGCGGGCTTCTACGACTACGTGGACGGCAAGCGCGCGGGGCTGTGGCCGGGGCTGCGCGAGCACTTCACCCGCCCCGGCGTCGAGATCCCCTTCGAGGACATGAAGGAGCGGATGCTCTTCTCCGAGGCCCTCGACAGCGTCCGCTGCCTGGAGGAGGGCGTGCTGACCTCGGTGGCCGACGCCAACATCGGCTCCATCCTGGGCATCGGCTTCCCCGGCTGGACCGGCGGCGTGCTCCAGTACGTCAACGGCTACGAGGGCGGCCTGCCCGGCTTCGTGGCGCGTGCCCGCGAACTCCAGGCCCGCTACGGAGACCGGTTCGCGCCGCCGAGGCTGCTGGTGGAGACGGCGGAGAAGGGCGAGACCTTCACCGACACCCCCGCCGGCGCGTAGGCCCCGCCGCGTCCCTCCGGCCGGCGCCCGGCCGGAGGGACGCCTCCCACGCGGGGGTCCGCCCCTCGTCGGGGAGGTCACCCCTCGTCGGGGAAGGAGGCCCGCAGCTCCTCGCGCATCGACCGCTGGAAGGCGGTCACCAGCGCCTGCACCACCATGGGCTGCATGTGGGCCGACAGCTCCCGCATGGTCTCCACCTGCTCCGGGTCGTCCTCCCCCCGCCGGTAGGGGTCCCAGACCTCCTCCTTGAACATCCTGCTCAGCTCGCGGGCCGCCTGACGGCTGTGCTCCAGGACGACCGCGCGGGCCGCGAGGAGCGTCTTGAGCGTGACCGGCACCTCCAGCAGCCGCACCCCCAGGTGGAGGATCACCGGGTCGACGCGGAAGACGTCCGGGGCGTCGGTGCGGGTGAGGACGTTCATCGCCTCCAGCCGGTCGACGTCGTCCTCCGTCAACTCCCGCCCGGCCCGCCGCTCCAGCTTCTCCCGGGTGGTCTCCTCCTCGGTGTCCGGCGCCCAGGAGGCCACCAGGGCGCGGTGGAGGGCGAGGTCCTCCGGACTGAGGTCGGGCGGAAGCTGCCGCAGGTAGCGTTCGATGGCCGCCAGGGTCATCCCCTGGTGCTGCAACTCCTCGATGAGCGCGAGCCGGGACAGGTGCTCGGGCCCGTACCGCCCCACGCGCCGGGGGCCGATCTCCGGCGGCGGCAGCAGCCCTCGGGTGGAGTAGAAGCGGATCGTGCGGACGGTCACGCCGGCGCGTGCCGCCAGCTCGTCGACGGTGAGGGAGGCAGCCGGGTCCTTCATGTCGGACAGTATTGCTGTCTCACCGATGTTGTGAAACCTCCGCGGAAGTCCGCGGGATCCCGTCCTCAGGGGCGGACGGCCGTGATCCAGTGGGCCATGGGGAACACCCGGCCCCGCGCGAGGTCGACGAACCCGGCCCGCGCGACCATCGCCGCGTGCCGCTCGGCGTGCCCGCGGAAGTCCGCCACCAGCAGCCGGCCGCCGGGGCGCAGCACGCGGAACATCTCGGCGAAGGCGCGCTCGCGCCGGTCCTCCGGGACGTGGTGGACGGCGAAGCTGGAGACGACCGCGTCGAAGGAGCCGTCCTCGGCGTCGAGTTCCTGGGCCACGCCCAGGGCGAAGGAGCTGTTCTCGCCCCGCCGCTCCGCCCGCCGGCGGGCGTACTCGACCATCTGCCGCGACGGGTCGACCCCCAGCACGCTCCCGCCGGGGGAGACGGCGGCGGCGACCGCCCGGGTCAGCGCGCCCGTGCCGCAGCCGACGTCCAGCACCCGGTCGCCCGGGCCGACCCCGGCCCGCTCGGCGAGTCGGACGAACATGCGGCGGCGGATCCAGGGCAGCAGGAGCGAACCGGCCAGCTCGTAGCGCCGGGGATGGGTCATGACGATGCCGGGCTCGTCTCTTCCGGGACCTGACACGGTGCCTCCAGGAAACTTAGTGGCGACTAAGAAACTTCAACTTAGTCGCCACTAAGAAATGCGGCAAGGGGACGGATACGATGGGGCGATGCCCCAGCACGAACCCGTCGCCGCACCCCGCAGGACCCGGCTGCGCGCGGCCGATCGCAGGGCCTCGATCCTGGACGCCGCCACCCTGGTCTTCGCCGACGTCGGCTACCGCCGGGGGAGGACGGCCGAGATCGCCGCCCGCGTCGGGGTCAGCGAACCGGTGGTCTTCCAGAACTTCGGCTCCAAGGCCGACCTCTACGCCGCCGTGCTCGACCGGGCGACCGAACGCGCCCGCGCGGGGCTGCGGGAGGAGCTGGAGACCTGCTGCGGCGGCTCGCCGGCCACCCTGCTCGACCACGTCCTCGCCCCCGGCCACATCGACCGGATGCACGCCCGCGGCACCCTGGGCGCCCTCCTCGCCGACGCCGCCGCGCTCACCGAGGAACCGGCCATCGCCGAGGCGTACCGCCGCGGCACCCGGCGCATCGCCGAGGAGTTGACGGCCGTCCTCGCCGAGGGACAGCGGGCGGGGGAGATCGCCCCGGACACCGACCCGGCCACGGGCGCGTGGTGGCTGCTGTCGCTCGTGGCCTCCCACCGCTTCCGCCGCACCGCCGTCCCCGAGGACTCCCGCGCGGACGTCGAGGACCGGCTCGCGGAGGCGACCCGCCGGCTGCTCACGGCCGACCGGCCGGGCCCGGACTGACGCGCGCCCCGGACGCCGGCCCCGACCGCCCGGCGCGTCCCGCCGTGGCAATCGCCCTCAACTCGGCACCTTTCGGGCAGCATTGGGGCATGACACCCGAACACCCGGCCCTCGCCCCGGTGCGCGGCGGCCCGCCACCGGCCGAGGAACGACGGGCCCTGCTGATCGGCGGACGCGCCTCCGTCCTGCGCCGGCTCGCCGCCGCCCTGCGGCAGAACGGCATCGGCGCGGAGATCACCACCGAGGTGCGGGACGTGCCCGCGGAGGAACTGCGCCCCTACGGCGCGGTCGCCTTCGACCCGGCCGTGACGGAGGGCGACCGGGCGGCCGTCCGCGAGGCGTTCGCCCGGGCGGGGGTCGACGCCGTCTTCGTGGACGGCCCGACCCCGGTCGTCCCGGTGCTGGCCGCCCGGATGGAGCAGGCACTGGACCGCACCCCCGCCCACCGCCGGCCGCTGACCTCCCTGGCGGCGGACGGCCACGCCGTCACCGTCGAGGTGGGCGCGGCCTGCCACGTCGAGCTGACCGTCCACCGGCTCGACCGGCTCCACCGCACCCGCACCCGCGTCCTGCTGGACGCCCCGCTGGAGGCGGGGCGTCACAGCGCCGCCCTGGACGGGAAGGAGGCCCGCGGGCGGTCCTTCGCCGTGGCCCGGGGCGGAGGGAACGTCCTGGTCACGGCGGTGCGCTGACCGGCCCGGCCACCGCCGCGGGCCCGACTACAGGGGCTCGACGTCGGACAGTTCGCCGTCCAGCCGCAGCCAGCGCGTGATCCCCAGGTCCCGCAGGAACGGGACGTCGTGGCTGACCACGATCAGCGCCCCCTCGTAACCCTCCAGCGCACCGGTCAACTGCCGGACGCTCGCCATGTCCAGGTTGTTCGTCGGCTCGTCCAGCAGCAGCAACTGCGGCGCGGGCTCGGCCAGCATCAGCGCCGCCAGCGTCGCCCGGAACCGCTCGCCGCCCGAGAGGGTCCCGGCCCGCTGGTCCGCCCGCGCGCCCCGGAACAGGAAGCGGGCCAGCCGCGCCCGGACGTGGTTCTCGGTCGCCTCCGGGGCGAACCGGGCCACGTTCGCCGCGACGGACAGCTCGTCGTCCAGCACGTCCAGCCGCTGCGGCAGGTACCGCAGGGGAACGTGGACCACCGCCTCGCCCGCCACCGGTTCCAACTCCCCGGCGATCGTGCGCAGCAGCGTGGTCTTGCCCGACCCGTTCCGCCCGACCAGGGCGACCCGCTCCGGGCCGTGCAGGCGCAGCTCGGCACGGGCCCCGCCGCGCAGCTCCAGCTCGCGCAGGGTCAGCACGGTGCGCCCGCGTGGCACGGCGGTGTGCGGCAGGTCGACGCGGATCTCGTCGTCGTCCCGGACCGCCTCGGCGGCCTCGTCCAGCCGCTCCCGCGCCTCCTTCAGCCGCTCCTCGTGGAGGATGCGATGCCTGCCCGCCGACTCCTGGGCGGCGCGCTTGCGCGCACCCGCCACGATCCTGGGAAGACCGGCGGTGGCGGCGGCCTTCCTGCCCTGGCGCGCCCGTTTGGCCAACTTCTCGTGCGCCTCGATCAGTTCGCGCTTCTGGCGCCTGACGTCGGCCTCGGCCGCGCGGACCGCCCGCTCGGCCGCCTCCTGCTCCACCGCCAGGGCCTCCTCGTAGGCGTCGATGTTCCCGCCGTACCAGCGGACCTCGCCGTCGCGCAGGTCGGCGATCCGGTCGACGTGCCGCAGCAGCTCGCGGTCGTGGCTGACCACGATCAGCACCCCGTTCCAGGAGTCCACGGCGTCGTACAGGCGGCGGCGCGCGGTCAGGTCGAGGTTGTTGGTGGGCTCGTCCAGCAGCAGGATCTCCGGCCGGGCCAGCAGCAGCGCGGCCAGCCGCAGCAGGACCGCCTCCCCGCCGGAGACCTCGCCGATGGTGCGGTCCAGGTCGATGTGGTCCAGGCCGAGCTGGTCCAGGACGGCGCGGGAGCGCTCCTCGACGTCCCAGTCGTCGCCGACGGCCGCGAAGTTCTCCTCGCTCGCGTCCCCGTTCTCGATGGCGTGCAGCGCGGCACGGGCCCGCGCCACGCCCAGGGCCTCGTCCACCCGCAGGGCGGTGTCCAGGTGGACGGTCTGCGGCAGGTGGCCGACCTCGCCCGCGGTGCGCACGGACCCTTTCGACGGGGTCAGCTCGCCCGCGATCAGCTTCAACAGCGTGGACTTCCCGGCGCCGTTGAGCCCGACCAGACCGGTGCGGCCGGGACCGACCGCGAGCTGGAAGTCCTCCAGGACCGGGGTGCCGTCCGGCCAGGCGAAGTGCAGCCCGGAACAGACGACGGACGCGGCGGACGGTGCGGAAAGCGGCATGTGGGCCTCCGGTTGCTCTCGTGGTGTGGGGGAAGGGGCAACACGCGGAGGCACCGGGGAACGCCGTGCGACGACGGAGAGAGGGAGGGGAGAAGCACGAAGGCCCCGGACACGTCCGGTCCGGAAGGGCGGCTCACAACCCGAGGTCGTCACACGCACGAAGAACCACGCGGGGCATCCCCGCGGATCCGGTGCCTCATGACCTCAGGCGAGCAACGGCCTCTCCGATCGACGACGACAGGGCCGTGGAAAACGCTACGGCACACGGCGAGGGGGCCGCAAACGGTTTTCCCGCCCGCCGCCCGTGGCGGCCGGCGCGCCCACCGGGGAGTGTGCTGTGCTGCGGACCATGACCGACCGTGCCCACCGCGACATCCGCCCCGTCACCTGGCCCCGCCTGACCGACGCCGTCGCCGACCGCCTCGCCGCGACGGCCCCCCACGACGGCTCGCCCTGGCTCCGGGCGGCCATCGACGGCGCCCCGGCCGCCCGGCCGGGACGGTGGGCGGACGACCTCGCCGAGGCGCTGCGGCTGCGCGGCCGTCCGGTGCGGCGGGTGAGCGCGGGAGGCTTCCTGCGTCCGGCGTCGCTCCGGCTGGAGCACGGGCACCACGACCCGGACGCCTACTACGACCTGTGGCTGGACACCGGCGCCCTGTGGCGGGAGGTGTTCGGCCCGCTCGGGCCCGACGGCACCGGCCGGATCCTGCCCGACCTGTGGGACCCGGTCGTCGACCGCGCCACCCGCAGCCCCTACGTCACCCTCCCGCCCGGCGGCGTGCTGCTGCTGGACGGGCCGCTGCTGCTCGGCCGCGGCTTCCCCCTGGACCTCACCGTCCACCTGCGCCTCACCCCGGCCGCCCTGGCCCGCCGCACCCCCGAGGACGAGCGCTGGACGCTGCCGGCCTTCGCCCGCTACGAGGACGAGGTGCGACCGGAGGAGACGGCCGACGTGGTGGTCCGCGCCGACGACCCCCGCCACCCGGCCTGGACCGGCTGACGGGCGGCGGGCCGGGCGGCGGGCGGTGGTGTCACTCGCGGCCGGCGAGGGCCGGGGTGCCGGAGGGCTCCCGGAGGACCGTGGAGGTGGAGACCGGAGTGCCGAGGTCCGGGGTGCCGTCGGCGTTCCGGTTCACCTTCTGCACCCGGGTGGTGCGGGTGCCGCCACAGCCGTCCGACGGGCCGGAATGGGCGTGGTGGGCCATCCGGACCTCCTTGCCGTCGGGCGAGGGGAAGAAGAAGTTGTGGCCCGGCCCGTACACCCCCGCCGCGGCGTCGCGTCGGAAGACCGGGTCGGGGAACTCCCGCCACGCGCCCGGGGCGAGTGGGTCGCTGCCGGCGCTCTCCAGGACGTGGACGTGCTGGTGGTCGATGTTCCCGGAGACGCCCGCGCTGTAGGTCGGGTACCAGCGCGGGCCGTTGGGCCCGTCGAGGCGGTGGAGTTCGGGCGCCCGGAAGTTGCGGCAGCGCGAGGCCACCGTCTCGCGGTGGACCGCGGTGGGCGTTGCGGTCCGCAGGCCGCCGACGGTGGGGGAGCGGCGCATCTCCCGGTGGGAGGCCCAGGTGGTGCCCAGGTGGTGGTAGTGGCCGTTGTACCGGACGATCGTCGGGTCCGCGCCGTTCCGGTCGACCACCGGGTCGGTGAAGGTCCCGGCGGCGGCCGTCGCCGGGGCGCTTTCGGCACGGGCGGTGGGGGCGCCCGGCCGCACCGGGGAGGCGAGGAGCGCGAGGAGCGCCGCCGCGATCAGCGGCAGCGTCCGGGAGCGTGGTCGTGTGGGGGCATGAGCGGCTCCGGGTTCGAAACATCGAACGCCACTCGCCATTCCGGGCGACCGTGGAGCCGCCGCACACACCCGTCGAGCCTTCGGGCGGGCGCGGCACGAGGAGGCCGGGCGCTTTCGAGACACGGATGCGAGGTGGGAGCCGCGTCCCCGGAAACCGACGGGCCGAACGGGAGCGCGTCCCGCCGCGAGGGGCGGGCAAGGGGCGGGGTACCATCCCGTCCACTGCCCGGACGTAGCGCAGAGGCAGACGCGCTCGCATGGCGTGCGAGAGGACGCCGGTTCGAATCCGGCCGTCCGGGCAGGTCCGAACCGTCCCGTGGCGCAGCGGCGAACGCGCCCGCCGCCCAAGCGGGATGACACCGGTGCGAAGCCGGTCGGGGCCGCCGGGGGAAGGGACGTCACGCGGTATGGACGGGGCCGGGGGGATCACCGACGACGAACTCGCGGCGTTCGACCGCACCGTCGCCAGGCTGCGCGCCCTGCCCGCCGACGACCCGGTGCGGCTGCGTGCCGAGCGGGTCGCCGAGTCCTTCGCCCGCGACGGGCGGCTGCGCCGCCGGAAGGACCGCCACCGGCACCGGGCCGCCGTCGACGCGGCCGTCACCGCCGCCACCGCCACCGGATCGGCCACCCGGCGCGAGGACGCCCCGCTGGACGAGCCGGCGGAGCGGAGGGAGCCCGGCGTCTTCGCCCGTCCTCGCCGCTGCTACACGTGCAAGCGCCCCTACCGGCGGGCCGACGCCTTCTACCACCTGCTGTGCCCGGAGTGCGCCGCCGACCACTCCGCCCGCCGGCGGATGCGCACCGACCTCACCGGCCGCCGCGCCCTGCTCACCGGCGGCCGGGTGAAGATCGGCTTCCAACTCGCCCTGATGATGCTCCGCGACGGCGCCGAACTGATCGTCACCACCCGGTTCCCGAACGACGCTTTGCGCCGCTTCGAGGCCGTCGAGGGCAGCGGGGAGTGGCTGGACCGCCTCACGGTCGTCGGGATCGACCTGCGCGACCCGCGCCAGGTCGTCGGCCTGTGCGAGCGGCTCCGCGCCGACGGCCGCCCGCTGGACATCCTGGTCAACAACGCGGCCCAGACGGTGCGCCGCCCGCCCGAGGCGTACGCCCTCCTCGCGGCGGGGGAGCGGCGCGCCGCCTCCCGCGGACCGCGCGCCGGGGTGCTGTACGCGCCCGGCTACCGGCCGATGCCCGGCGCGTCCCTGCCGCGGGCCGCGCTCGCCCCCGCCCTGCCCGGACGGCACCCCTCCGCCGGGCCGGACGCCCCGCCCGCGGTGGACGAGGCCGGGCTGCTGCCGGACACCGCCCCGCGCAACTCCTGGTCCGCCCGGCTCGGCGAACTCGATCCGGCGGAGGTGCTGGAGACCCAACTCGTCAACGCCCTCGCCCCCGCCCTGCTCTGCGACCGCCTGCTGCCGCTGCTGCTGGCCTCCCCGCACCCGCGCCGGTACATCGTCAACGTCACGGCGGTGGAGGGCCGGTTCGCCGTGCGGAACAAGACCGCCGGCCACCCGCACACCAACATGGCCAAGGCCGCCCTCAACATGCTCACCCGCACCAGCGGGCCGGAACTCGCCGCCCACGGCGTCCACATGTGCGCCGTGGACACCGGCTGGATCACCGACGAGAACCCGGCCCCGAAGAAGGCCCGGCTCGCCGAGCGCGGCTTCCGCACCCCGCTCGACGTGGTCGACGGCGCGGCCCGCGTCTACGACCCCATCGTGCGCGGCGAGGCCGGAGCGCCGGTCTCCGGCGTCTTCCTCAAGGACTACCGGGAGGCCGAGTGGTGACCGCCGACGGACGGCCGGCCGCGGGCCTCGCGGGAACCGGCCCCGTCACGCCGCGCCCGGCGGCCGACGCCCTGCGCGTCTCTCCGCAGGCGGTCACCGGCGCCTGACGGGCCGCCGGCCGGCCCCGGTCGCCCACCGGGTCCGGAACCGGTTGTTCCGGCCTCATCCCCGGTGCCAGCGGGCCAGGGCGAACAGGAACAGGCCGTGCAGCATCAGCCCGAGGGCGACCGCCGCCAGCAGCCACGGTCCCGCCGGCGTCCCGGCGAGGGCGCGCAGGGAGTCGTCCAGCCCCTTCGCCTCGTCCGGGTCGTACCGCACGGCCGCCTGCACGACGAAGCCGCCCGCCACCGCGAACACCAGCCCGCGCGAGACGCCGCCCGCCACCCCCAGCGCGTCCACGGCGCGGCGCAGCCGCGCGGGCACCGGCCCCAACTCCTCGCGGAACGCGTGCCGCAGCGCCCGCACCACGCTCCACACGCCGATCCCCACGACCGCCAGGCCCAGCGCACCCGCGAGCCAGCGGCCCACCGGCAGGTCGAACACCCGGGAGGTGAGGTCGCGGGACTGCTCGTCGCTGGAACCGCCGCCCCCGGAACCGGCGGCGAAGGCGATCGCGGACGTCGACAGGACGGCCAGCACCGCGCACCGCGCGGCGGCCCGCAGCCGCTCCTTCGGCTCGTGGCCGTTCGGACGCGCCGCGCCCAGCAGCGCCTCCGTCAGCCGCCACAGGGCCAGTCCGGCGAGCCCGACGCCGACCGCCCACACCAGGAACCCGCCGAACGGCTGCCGGGCCAACTCCCGCAGCGCG
This sequence comes from Streptomyces macrosporus, assembly GCF_039533145.1. Lineage (NCBI taxonomy): Bacteria > Bacillati > Actinomycetota > Actinomycetes > Kitasatosporales > Streptomycetaceae > Streptomyces > Streptomyces macrosporus. The sequence continues at coordinate 330,157 of NZ_BAAASZ010000003.1, read as the reverse complement.
CCGCCGCTGTCCGCCTGGCGCCCGTGGTCGCCGAAGGCCATGCGCAGGGCCAACGCGCCGATCAGCAGGTGGACCACGCCGTAGGCGACCAGCCCCCAGCGGGCGGCGGCCTCCATGGCCGAGCCGCCCGCGACCCGTCTCGCGCCCCGGCGTACCGATGGCGCCGATGTCACCGATGTCGTTGTCCTCATGCCGCGCCGTCTGCCCCGGGACGGCGCCGCGACGCAGCCGGGCCGGAAATCGATTGCTCCCGTCCGCGGACGTCGGGCAGCCTCGATCGGACCGACGGACGGAGAAGGACCTTGACGACGTTGGCACACGGTGGGGAAACGGCGACCGGGGGAATCGTGGCCCGGGGCCTGACCAAGACCTTCCTGTCCGCGGTGCGGCGGCCCGGCCTCGCCGGCGCGCTGCGCTCCCTGGTCGACCCGTTACGGGTGGAGAAGACCGCCGTGCGGGACGTCTCGTTCAGCGTGGCGCGCGGGCAACTGCTCGCCCTGCTCGGGCCCAACGGCGCCGGCAAGTCCACCACCATCAAGATGCTCACCGGCATCCTGACCCCCACCTCGGGCGAGGCGCGGGTGGCGGGCGTGGTGCCCTACCGCGAGCGGGAGCGGAACGCGCGGAACATCGGGGCCGTCTTCGGCCAGCGCACCCAGCTCTGGTGGGACCTGCCGGCCCGCGAGTCGTTCACGATCCTGCGGGACGTCTACGGGGTGCCGGAGGCCGAACACCGCGCCCGGCTGGCGGAGTTCGACGCCCTGCTGGAACTGTCGGAGTTCTGGGACACCCGGGTGCGCCACCTCTCCCTCGGCCAGCGGGTGCGGTGCGACCTCGCCGCCGCGCTGCTCCACGACCCGCCGGTCGTCTTCCTGGACGAACCGACCATCGGCATGGACGTGGTGGTCAAGGAGCAGGTCCGCACCTTCCTGCGCCACCAGGTGGAGCGGCGCGGGCGCACGGTGCTGCTGACCACCCACGACATGACCGAGGTGGCCCGGCTCGCGGAACGGGTGGTGCTGATCAACCACGGCCGGATCGTGCTGGACGGGACGCTGGAGGAGATCCGGCGGCGGTTCGGCGGCACCTGGCAGGTGCACGCGACGCTGGACCCCGCCGAGACGGACGGCCCGCCGCCGCCCGGCATCCGGCTGGTGCGGCGCGAGGGGCCGCGCGTGGTGTTCGGCCCCGACGGCGACGCGCCGCCCACCGTCCACGAGGCGCTGCGGGCGATCGTCGAGCGCCACCGGGTGACCGACCTCGCGCTGGAGGAGAACGACCTGGAGGACGTGATGCGCGCCGCCTACCTGCGCCGTGACGACCGGGACGGCCACGGGGACGGCGACCGGGACGGCGGGGGAGAGGGGGGAGAGGGGGACGGTCGGGCCACCGGGGACGGCACCGCCTCGCGCGCCGGACGGAGCGCCCGATGACGCCCCCGCCCCACGCCCCGGCCGGCGCTCCGCCCCACGCCCCGCCGAGCCTGCCGTGGCGGGCGGCCTGGATCACCCCGCTGGGCGAACTGCTCTCCCCGCCCCGGATCACCGCCACCGCCCTGCGCCTGGCCGTCCAGGTGTTCCTGGTGGTCTGCCTGTGGCGGGGGCTGTACGCGCGGACCGACGGCGCCGTCGCCGGGCTGGACGAGGAGCAGGCCGTCGGCTACGCCGTGCTGGTCGTGCTCCTCACCCGCGTCCGGGAGCTGGACCGGCACGCCGGGCGGGACACCGTCCTCCAGCACCTCCACCACGGCACGATCGTCTACTGGTTCCTGCGTCCGCTGTCGCCGCGCCGCTACCACGCGCTGCGCGCGCTGGGCGACCAGCTCTACGGCTTCGCCTGGGTGGCGGTCGGCTATCTGATCTGCCGCGCCGTGGGGGTGCTGCCCCCACCGGCCTCCGCCGCGGCCGGGGCCGCGTTCCTCGCCGGGACGCTGCTGGGCCAGCTCGTCCTGTACCGCGTCATGCTCCTCGTCGACCTGCTGTGCTTCTGGACGCTGCGCGACGGCGCCGCCCTGCAGATCGTGCAGTTCGTGCAGAACCTGCTCTCCGGCGCGTTCGCGCCGCTGTGGTTCTTCCCCGAGTGGTTCCGCGTGATGAACGCCTTCCTGCCCTTCCAGGCGACGCTCAACACACCGCTCTCCCTCTACATCGGTCGCATCCCGCCCGCCCAGGCGCCCGGGGAGCTGCTGGTGCAGACGGCGTGGGCGGTCGGACTCGCCGTGCTCACCCGATGGCTGTGGCACCGCGCGGCCCTCCGTGTCGTCTCCCAGGGAGGGTGACCGCCCGTGACCCCCGCCACCGGACCCGTCCCCGCCGCACCCCCTCCTTCCGGCTCCGCCCCCGTCGGACGGCTCCGCCGCCCGGCCCGCGCCTGGTACGTCGCCTGGCGGATCACCCTGCTCAACCTCCGCGCCCAACTGGAGTACCGGGCCGAGTTCCTGCTGACGATCGCGTTCGGCATCGCCTGGCAGTCGTCCGTGATCGTCTTCGCGGCGGTACTGCTCCAGCGGTTCCCCGGCATGGGGGGCTGGAGCAGCGAGGACGTGCTGCTGATCGTCGGCATGCGGATGCTGAGCCACGCCCTGTACGTGCTGGTCTTCGGCCGGGTCCACAGCCTGTCGTTCCTGGTGCAGGAGGGTCTGGTCGACGCCTGGCTGCTCCGGCCGATGCCCGTCTACCGGCAGGCCCAGCTCTCCAGCTTCCCCACCAACGGCCTGGGCGACCTGGCGGTGGGCGTCACCATGTTCGCCTTCGCCGTCCAACAGGCCGAGGAGCCGTGGACGGCCGGGCGCGTGGCGTTCCTCGTCGCCGGGGTGGTGGGCGGCATGTTGGTCGAGTCGGCGGTGGGCACCGCGATGTCCTGCGCCGCGTTCCGCTTCCCGTCCACCTTCTACTGGAGCAGTTGGGTGGAGGAGCTGATGGCGACCTTCGGGGGCTATCCGCTCTCCATCCTGCCCCGGGCGGTGAGCGGCGTGTTCACCTTCGTCCTGCCGCTGGCGTTCATCGCCTACTTCCCGGCCGGGGTGCTGACCGGACACGGCTCGTCGCTCGGCGTGCCGGTGTGGCTGGCGGCGCTGTCCCCGCTGGTCGGCCTGGCGCTCTTCGTGGGCGCGCGGCTGCTGTGGAACCGGAGCCTGCGCCACTACACGGGGGTCAACGGCTGAGCGGGGCGGGAACCTTGACGGTCCATTGGTCCAGTCCTATGGTCTCCCTCCACCCGCATGTTCACATCACAGGCGCCTGTTCGTGTACGTGAACATCGGCAGCCCCCCACACCCCGAAGGGACCCTCATGCCCGGACGCCCGCCGACGTCGAGAAGGCCGTCGAGAAGGCCGTCGAGAAGGCGAGGACTGCTCGCCCTGCTCGTCGCCCTGCCGACCGCGCTCGTCGCGACCCTCCTCGCGGGAACCGCCCCCGCCGCACCGCCCACCCGTCCCGCCGAGGCGGCCCCCGCCGCGGCCCCGGCCTCCTTCGTCCACCCCGGAGTGCACGTCGGCCGCGCCCAGCTCGACTTCGTACGGTCGAAGGTGCAGGCCGGCGCCCAGCCCTGGAAGAGCGCCTTCGACCAGATGACGGCCTCCAGGTACGCCTCGCCGTCACGGGTGCCCAAGCCGCGCGCCGTCGTCGAGTGCGGCTCCTACTCCAACCCCAACCTCGGCTGCACCGACGAGCGCGAGGACGCCATCGCCGCGTACACCAACGCGCTGGCGTGGTACATCACCCGCGACAACCGGTACGCGCACAAGGCGATCGAGCTGATGGACGCCTGGTCCGCCGTGATCCGCGACCACACCAACGGCAACGCGCCGCTCCAGGCCGGCTGGGCGGGCTCCGTCTGGCCGCGCGCCGCCGAGATCATCCGCCACGCGTACGGCGACTGGCCGGGGGCCGGACGGTTCGCCACCATGCTGCGCGAGGTCTACCTCCCCGAGGTCGTCGGTGGCTCCGACAGCAACGGCAACTGGGAACTGACGATGATGGAGGCCGCCGTCGGCATCTCCGTCTTCCTGGAGGACAGGGCGAGCTACGACCGGGCCGTGAACCGCTTCCTGGGCCGCGTCCCGGCGTACATCTACCTGGAGTCCGACGGCGCCCTGCCCAGGACCGCCCCCGGCAGCCGGCGGGACACCCGCGAGGAGATCATCGAGTACTGGCACGGGCAGACCACCTTCGTCGACGGGCTCAGCCAGGAGACCTGCCGCGACTTCACCCACACCGGCTACGGCATCTCCTCGATCTCCCACGTCGCCGAGACCGCCCGCATCCAGGGCCAGGACCTCTACCCGCAGGTGGGAGAGCGACTGCGGCACGCCCTCGGCCTCCACGCCACGTACGAACTGGGCACGGCGGTGCCGTCCTGGCTGTGCGGAGGCTCGGTCAAGCGCGGCCTCGGACCGATCACCGAGGTCGGCTACAACGCCCTGCACCACCGTCTGGGCCACTCGATGACCAACACCCGGACCCTCACCGAGAGCCGCCGCCCGGCCGGCACCAACAACCTCTTCGTGGCCTGGGAGACCCTCACCCACGCCGAGAACCCCGCCTGAGACGGACCCCCGTCGTCGTGTGCGCGGACCGGAACCGGCCCGCGCACACGGCGGTCAGCCCTTGGTCGACCGTCTCGTCGTCCGGCGGCGGGCAGTGACCGCCGATCAGCGCCCGGGCATAGCCCTCGGTCTGCAACAGACCGGGAATCGTCAGCGGCGCGTAGGAGTGGAAACAGACCGCGTCCTTCTCCCCAGGCCGCGAAGTCTCGGAACCGCGCGGGGAGGCGAGCCCGGTCCAGGTCCTCCTCGACGGCCTTGAACACGCCGCCCGCGTCGAGCACCCGTTCCGCGCCCTCGTCCTCGATCGCCGCCCGCCACCGCCGTTCCGTCTCGGCCGTGTCCGTGCCCTCCCGGTGTCCTTCCCCGACTCACCGGGCTCAACGGCCGGTCACGGCCACCGTCACCACGGGCGCGCCGTACGGCACGCCCGGTGGTGCCGTACAGAGGTGCCCTGTACGGGGCGGCTCCCCTCGGAGGACAACAGATTGGACCGTCCAGATCAGTCCGGCGTACCGTGCCGTCGTTCCAACGCCGTGGAGGGCCCGGTCACGGTCCCGCCCGTTCACCCCGCCCGGTCCCGCCCGGAGAGCCGCCATGCCCGCCTTCCGCATCGCCTCCGAGGTCGCCGACGCGCCGTACGAGGCGCCCGGAGGCCCCGTACCGGCGTCCTCGTACCGGCCGTGGGCCTGGCCGGAGAGCGACCGGACCGACACGCTCTGTGGCGTGACACCACCGATCGCTTCCGCCGAACTCCCCGCCCCTCTCCACACGTTCATCCGGCTGCTGCCCTCGACGCCGCGCGGGGCGCGGCTCGCGCGGCTGATGGCGGCGCGGCACCTGGCCGGCCGGGGGTGGCCGCGGGACCACGAGGTGGCGGAGGCCGTCGTGTCGATCGTGGCCGAACTCGCCGCCAACGCCGTCACGCACGGGCGCGTGCCCGGACGGAAGTTCCAACTCCGGATCAGTGTCGGGCGGGGGCCGTCGGGGACCGGCACGCTCCGCGTCGAGGTCGCCGACGCCCACGGCGGGCGGCGGCCGGACCCGTCCGTTCCCGTGCCCGTGCCGGAGCCGGAGGAGGAGTCCGGGCGGGGCCTGCTCCTGGTGGACGCCCTCGCCTCCCGCTGGGGCGTCGTCGACCGGCTGTACTGCGGCAAGACCGTCTGGGCCGAACTGGACCTCGCCCGGCCCCGGACCGAGGAGGAGGGGGAGGGCGGCGGAGATCGGTGAACGGGCATGGGGGACGGAACGGTTATAGCCTGGAAATGCCTTCGTACGTTCCGCCAGGGAAGGCGACATCATGACATTCGTCCAGGTCATCGACTGCAAGACCCACCAGGCCGACAAGCTGGACAGGCTGATGGACAACTGGGTCAAGGCGACCCAGGGCAAGCGCACGGCCACCCATTCCATCGTCGGCCGGGACCGCTCCGACTCCGCGCACGTGGTGGAGATCGTGGAGTTCCCCTCCTACGAGGAGGCGATGAAGAACTCGCGGCTGCCCGAGACCGACCGGATCTTCCGGCAGTTGGTGGAGATCTGCGACGAGGCGCCCACGTTCACGGACCTGGAGGTCTCCCGCGACGAGCAGCTCAACACCGGTGTGGCCCGCACCTTCGTCGAAGAGGTGATCAACCGGAGGAACTACGACGTGGCGGACGCGCTGTGCACCCCCGACTACAAGGAGCACGACCCCGCCCTGTCCTCCTACGGCATCGGGCTCGCACGGGCCAAGGAGGAGAACCGGGAGATCCTGGAGGCGTTCCGTCCCAGGCTCACCGTCGAGAGCATGATCGCCGAGGGCGATCTGGTGTCCGCGCGGCTGTCCTACACGGGGCGTCACGTCGGCCCGTTCAAGGGCATGGAGCCCACCGACCGGGAGGTCATGGGGACCGGCCACGTCACCTTCCGCTGCGAGAACGGGAAGATCGCGGAGGGCTGGTGGAACTGGGACGACCTCGGCCTGCTGCGGCAGATCGGCGCCGTCGACGTGTAGTCGGCGCGTCGGCGCGGAGCGCCGGCACCGCGGGGATGCCGAGCGGGAAGTGACGCCACGTCACCTCGTTGTCACCCACACGGGTTCCTTTCGCCCCCTTTCATGGTGAACCGTCGGCCGGGTCCGCAAGGATGACGGCGACCGTTTTCACCAAGCCGTCACTCCTCCCCGGAGGAGCGGCGGCGACCAGAAGGGGGAAATCCATGCGCGCACGCCTGGCGCACTTCGTCGGTGTCGCGGCCGTCGCGGCGGGACTGCTCACGGCGGTCCCGTCCACCGCCGCCGCGGACGCCACCGCGACGGGAGCGGTGGCCCGCTACGAGGGCCGGAACATCGACCTGCTCCGGGACGGCTGGCAGGGAGCGCACACCTGCGTGGCCACCACCCCGGAGGACGTCGACTGCTACGACACGGGCAGTGAGGCCGACGCCGCCCTCGGGTACGACAGGACGGCCGACGCGAAGGGCCTGCCCGCCTGTGCCCGGGGCTGGCTGTGCATCTACGAGCACGCCAACGGAGGCGGACGCCGGCTGATCTTCAACGACGAGTACTGGCACGACCTCAACGAGTACGGCTTCGCCAACCAGGCCAGCTCGTGGCGGAACCGCCAGAGCCGGGGCGACTCGGGTGGTCTGAAGATGGGCAACGGGCAGCAGATCTGGCTCGGCGCCCCGGAGTACAGCTCCAACCTCGGCGGCTACAACGACCGCGCGCGCTGGGTCCACGGCTGACGGACCCGCGCCACCGGCCCGTGAAACGGCCGGGCCCCCGGTGAGTGCCACCGGGGGCCCGGCCTCCGTGCTGTCCGGGGACGTTCGGGGACGGGGACGGTCGGGATGGGGGATCGAGGGGATCGAGGGGGCGAGGGCCGGGGAGGGCGTCGGGAGAGCCGTCAGGAGAACGGGGCCGCCATCTCCTCGAGGATCTCCTCGATCACCTCGACGGGATCGCGCGTCTGCTCCTCCTCGGTCCACAGGTGCATGCCGATCCGCGCGGCGGTGAGGAACGCCGCCGCCACGATCTGGGGCCGCACCCCCTCGGGGCCCCGCCGCTCGGCCACGGCGAGGGCGAGGTCGCGTTCGAGCGCCGCGTGGTTGGCGAGCTGCCGGGCGAGGACGGAGGGGTGACGCTTGGCCAGACGGGTGCGCACGGCCCACTCGGGGTCCGGACGCCCGTGCCGGTGGGACAGGACGCGCAGCGCCCGGCGGAGGGCGGTCCAGGCGGGCTCGTCGGCGGGGCGGGCCCGTACGGCCTGGACGAACGCGCGGATCTGCTCCTCCTCGCCGTAGAGGAGGGCGTCCTCCTTGCCGGCGAAGTAGTTGGAGAACGTCCTGCGCGAGATGCCGGCCGCGTCGGCGATGGCCTCGATGGTGACGTGCTCGAAGCCGTGCTCGACGACGAGGTGCAGGGTCGCCTCGTGTACGGCCTGCCGGGTGGCGGCCTTCTTGCGCTCACGCAGTCCCAGGGTGTGCTCCATGCCGCCATCATCCTACGGCCGGTAAATCTTGCCCAATGGGCAAGTTTGCATACTCGGTATGTAAAGTGAGGAGGTCTCCCGTCCCTCTCTTCCTTCCTCCCGGAGGTTGTGCGTGAGCGCACACACGGCCGCGCCCGCGGAAGCCGCGCCGATGGACCACCGCGATGTCCTGCGCTCGTTGAGCGGGCTGCTCGTGGTGTTGTTCGTGGCGATGATCAGCAGCACGGTCGTCTCGGTGGCGCTCCCGCAGATCGTGGGGTCGCTGAAGGGCTCCCAGTCGCAGTACACCTGGGTCGTCACCGCGACCCTGCTGGCCTCCACGGCCTCCACCCCGATCTGGGGCCGGCTCGCCGACCTGTTCAGCAAGAAGCTGCTGCTCCAGATCGCCATCGGCCTCTTCGTCGTCTCCTCGCTGGCGTGCGGGTTCGCCCAGGACACCGGCCAGCTCATCGCCTTCCGCGCCGTCCAGGGCCTGGGCATGGGCGCGCTCCAGACCCTGGTGCAGGTGATCATCGCCGCGATGATCAGCCCCAAGGAGCGCGGCCGGTACAACGGCTACCTCGGCGGGGTCATGGCCGTCGCCACCGTCGGCGGTCCGCTGCTGGGCGGCGCCATCACCGACGTCTCCTGGCTCGGCTGGCGCTGGTGCTTCTTCATCGCCGTCCCGTTCACCCTGATCGGCATGGTGCTGCTCGCGCGGACCCTCCACCTGGACGAGGTCCGCCGCGCCGACGTGCGGATCGACTACGCCGGGGCCGTCCTCATCGCCGCCGGCGTCGGCCTGTTGCTGCTGTGGGTCACCTTCGTCGACCACGACTTCGGCTGGATCTCCTGGCAGACCGGCGCCATGGTCGGCGGCAGCGTGGTCCTGCTGGGCGCCGCGGTCGCCGTGGAGACCAGGGCCGCGCAGCCGATCGTGCCGCTGCACGTCGTCAAGCGCCGCGACCCGGCCCTCGCCATCCTCGCCGGCCTCGCCGTCGGCATGGCCATGTTCGGCGGCGCGGTCTTCCTCGGCCAGTACTTCCAGATCGGCCGGGGCCACTCGCCCACCGAGGCGGGCCTGCTCACCATCCCGATGATGCTCGGCGTGCTGCTCTCCTCGACCGCCTCCGGGCGCGTCATCTCCAAGACCGGCAAGGTCAAGCCGCACATCCTCACCGGGTCCGTGATCCTCACCCTGGGCTTCCTCGTGCTGTCCACCATCGACCACGAGACCTCGCTCGTCGCCGTCTCGCTCGGCATGTTCGCGGTCGGCATCGGCGTCGGCATGTCGATGCAGAACCTGGTGCTGGTCGTCCAGAACACCGTCCCCCTGAGCGAACTGGGCGCGGCCAGCGGAGCGGTCACCTTCTTCCGCTCCCTGGGCGGCACCATCGGCGTCTCGGTGCTCGGCGCCGTCCTCGCCAACCGGGTCACCGCGGACATCGCGAGCGGGCTCGCCGGGCTGGGGGTCGACACCGGCGGAGGAGCGGGGAGCGGGTCCACCCTCGACCTGGAGGGCATGCCGCCCGCGGTCGTCGAGATCGTCCGCGCCGCCTACGGCGACGGCACCGGCCACATCTTCCTGGTCTCCGCCGGGATCGCCGTGGTCGGCGTGCTCGCCACCCTGTTCCTCACCCCCGTGACGCTGCGCGACAGCGTCGACCTGGCGCCGGCCGCCGGCGAGGGCGAGGCGGACGGCGAGGACGGGACGGACGGCGGGGTCCGAGCGGGGGAGGCCCGCGAGACCAGGGCCGGCTGACGCCGCGCCGGCGGCGCGCACGACGAGGGGGCACGACGAGGGAGAGGGCCGGGCCCGGCGGACCGATCGTCCGCCGGGCCCGGCCCTCGGCGCTCCCGGAGGTCAGCGGGGGAGCGTGGTGGAGTCGACGTAGGCGGAGATCGCCGTCCGGGGCTGCTCGCGGGCCGGACCGTCGAGCGGGTCCCAGGCGTCGGTGTGCCAGACGTTCTGGAGGAAGGCCGACGGCTTGTCCGGGATGCGGGAGGCCGGGCCGCGGTACTCCCAGAGCACGTTCTTCCGGCCGCTGTTGTCGTAGCCCCAGAAGGTCACCGAGTCCGGCTGCCAGTCGAACATGAAGGTGCGGAACTGGGTCGAGGAGTCGAAGCCGGGGACGGGCGTGACGCTCGCCGGGCTGTTCTCGCCGGGCAGTTCGGGTTGGCAGGGGCCGCCGAGCACGTGCATGTAGCAGTTGTGGAGGACCTTCCCGGTGCGCATGTCGATCGCGCGGGAGATCTTCCGGACGGCGCCCGTGGCGCCGTCGTAGTCCGTCCAGATGGTCAGCCAGACGACGTGGGGCTGGGCGCAGAGCACCTCGATGTCGATCTCGTCGTTGTCCGGCAGGCCGTTGCCGTTGCCGTCCGTGTGGTCGGAGGAGTAGGTGAAGGTGCCGGTGACGACGCCGAGCCGGCCCTGCCCGGTGCAGTCCGCCGTCCTGATGCGGGTCCCGTAGGTGCCGTAGCGGTACGTGGCGTCGTTGCTGGAGATCTCCACGCCCCTGCCCGGACCGACGCCCGGGCGGGCGTCGAGCGTGAGGCGCAGCGCCCGGCCGTCGTCGGGGCCGTTCATCGACACGACGCCGACGCTGCCGCCGGACGCCGACGTCTGCGAGAAGTGGGGCGAGTCGCCCGTCCAGTGCTCCGTGACGGGCGCGGCCACGGCCGATTGGGCGAAGAGGACGCCGGCCGTCACGCCCGCCGCGACGGCCGTGAGCAGGCGCAGGCGACGGACGTTCCGGCGGGGCGCGGACGGGGGTGGGGGTGGCGTGTGGTGCACAGGTCTCTCCCTGATGCGGGCTCATGTGGACGACGCCCGGCGCGACTTCCGCGAGCGCGGCACGGGAGGGTGCCGGGGGAGCGGCGACAGGCGGTGTGAGAGCGCTCTCAGAATCGACCGCGGGGGTGCCCGTGTCAAACGGGGCAGGCCAACGACCGTGAAACCGACGGGAGTCGGGCGACCACCGCGCCGTCCGCCGCGCCCGTCACCGCCCGTCACCGCGCGGGGCGCGCTCCCGCGCCGACGGGCGCGGCCCGCGCCGGCAGGTCCGGCGCGGGCCCGACGCGGACGCGGATCAGGAGCCGGCCGCCGCCTCGCGGGCCGCCAGACGGGCGCGGCGGGCGGCCAGGCGCTCGTCCAGCCTGCGGGCCTCGCCGTCCAGGCCGTCCAGGAACAGGCCCAGTTCCTCCTGTGCCTTCAGGCCCTCCGGGCCGAGGCCGCCGATCTCCAGGACCTTCAGGAAGCGCAGCACCGGCTGGAGCACGTCGTCGTGGTGGATGCGCAGGTTGTAGACGCCGCCGAGCGCCATCCGCGCGGCGGCCCGCTCGAAGCCGGGGATGCCGTGGCCGGGCATCCGGAAGCCCGTCACCACGTCGCACACGGCCCGCATGGTCTGGTCCGGGGCGAGTTCGAAGGCCGCCCGCAGCAGGTTCCGGTAGAAGACCATGTGGAGGTTCTCGTCGGTGGCGATCCGGGCCAGCAACCGGTCGCAGACCGGATCGCCGGACAGCCGGCCGGTGTTGCGGTGGGAGATGCGGGTGGCCAGCTCCTGGAAGGCGACGTAGGCCACCGAGTGGAGCATCGAGTGCCGGTTGTCGGACTCGAAGCCCTCCGACATGTGGGCCATCCGGAACCTCTCCAGCTCCACCGGGTCCACGGCGCGCGTGGTCAGCAGGTAGTCGCGCATCACGGTGCCGTGCCGCCCCTCCTCGGCGGTCCAGCGGTGCACCCAGGTGCCCCAGGCCCCGTCGCGGCCGAAGAGAGTGGCGATCTCGTGGTGGTAGCTGGGGAGGTTGTCCTCGGTCAGCAGGTTGACCACCAGGGCCGTGCGGCCCACGTCGGAGATCTTCGACTGCTCCGGCTCCCAGGGCTCGCCGCCCAGCGGGCCGTCGAAGTTCCGCCCGTCGCTCCAGGGGACGTACTCGTGGGGCATCCACTCCTTGGCGACCTTCAGGTGCCGGTCGAGTTCCCTCTCCACCACCTCTTCCAGTGCGTACAACAGACGGGCGTCCGTCCACTGCTCGGTGCCGGAGGTGGGGGGAAGGGCGAGGGTCATGGGAACTCCACGGGGGACGGGGACAGAGGGGCGTACCTACGGAAACGTAGGTTACGAAACCGTAGGTTATCGGCCCCGGTTACGGCAAGGCCGGTGCTGTGAGCAGGGCATACGCCGGAAGTCGGCCGTTCCGCGAAACTTTTCGGACGTACGGGAGGCCGAAGGGGGTCGGGAGGGGACGCGGCGGCATCCGGGAGGGAAGGCAACGGGAAAGGACGCGGCGCCGGGCCGGCCCGGCGCCGTCGGCGGGGGGAGCCCGTGACGGGGGAGCGGCGATGTTCGACGTCTGGGAGAGACACGTACTGCGGCACCTGGAGGCCGTTCTCGCGATGTGCGGGAAGCTGGTCGCGCGCGAACGCGAGCGCGGGCGGCGGGCCGTGGTGGAACCGGTGGACGGCGTGCTGGAGTGGACGCTGCCGTGGGGCATGGAGGACGGCACGGGCGCGGTCCGCCTCACCCTGGTGGCCGACCCCTGGACGTGGGGCGAACCCCTGCGCGTGCGGGTGGTGGTGGCCGCCGCGGTGCGGCCGTTCGCCCCCGGGGGGCCCGCGGCGGTGGAACTGCCCCGCCACGACCCCGAGAAGCCGCCGGGCGCCACGGTCGAGCCGCCGTCGGGGCTGACCTGGCGGATGGCCACCTACCTGCTGGAACACACCCGCGGGGACACCGGGTCCCTGCGCGGGGAGCGGGCCGGGGCGGTGAGCTTCACCGTGGTGGTGGCCGGGCCGGAGGAGACGGACGGGCCGCGCTGACGTCCGCCCGGAACGCCGGTGGGGACGGCGCCGAACGCCGTCCCCACCGTGATCCGCCGACCGGGCGCGCCGACCGG
>NZ_BAAASZ010000003.1:301719-317181 GCF_039533145.1 Streptomyces macrosporus | reverse complement strand
GTTCCGGCCGCCGCCGCCCCGCCGCTCGCCCTGCCGCCGGCGCTCGCCCTCGCCCTGGCGCTGGCGCGGGGCGCCGCCGCGCCGCTCGCGCGCCGGACGGCCGCCCTGCTCGCCCTCGCCCGACGCCGGGCGGACGTCGTCGTCCAGCCGCATCGTCAGCGAGATCCGCTTGCGCGGCACGTCCACGTCCAGCACCTTGACCTTCACGATGTCGCCCGGCTTGGCCACGTCGCGCGGGTCCTTCACGAAGGACCTCGACATCGCCGAGACGTGGACCAGCCCGTCCTGGTGGACCCCGATGTCCACGAAGGCGCCGAACGCGGCGACGTTGGTCACCACGCCCTCCAGGACCATCCCCGGCGCCAGGTCGCCGATCTTCTCCACGTCCTCCCGGAAGGTGGCCGTCCGGAAGGCCGGACGCGGGTCGCGGCCGGGCTTCTCCAGCTCCTTGAGGATGTCGGTGACCGTGGGCAGGCCGAAGGTGTCGTCCACGAACTCCTGGGGCCGCAGCGTGCGCAGCACCGTGGTGTTGCCGATGAGCGCCGCCACGTCCTCGCCCGTCGCCTTCACCATCCTGCGCACCACCGGGTACGCCTCGGGGTGGACGGCCGAGGCGTCCAGGGGGTCGTCGCCGCCGCGGATGCGCAGGAAGCCCGCGCACTGCTCGTACGCCTTGGGGCCCAGCCGGGGGACGTCCCGCAGCGCCTTGCGGCTGCGGAAGGGGCCGTTGGCGTCGCGGTGGGCGACGATGTTCTCGGCCAGCCCCGGACCGATGCCCGACACCCGCGACAGCAGCGGCACCGAGGCGGTGTTGACGTCCACGCCGACACCGTTCACACAGTCCTCGACGACCGCGTCCAGCGAGCGCGACAGCTTCACCTCGGACACGTCGTGCTGGTACTGGCCGACGCCGATCGACTTGGGGTCGATCTTGACCAGTTCGGCCAGCGGGTCCTGCAGGCGCCGGGCGATGGAGACCGCGCCGCGCAGCGAGACGTCCAGGTCCGGCAGTTCGCGGGAGGCGAAGGCCGAGGCGGAGTACACCGAGGCGCCCGCCTCGGAGACCATCACCTTGGTCAGCTTCAACTCCGGGTGCGCCGCGCACAGTTCGGAGGCCAGCTTGTCCGTCTCCCGGGAGGCGGTGCCGTTGCCGATGGCGATCAGCTCGACGCGGTGCTCCCGCGCCAGCCGCGCCAGCGTCTCCAGCGACTCCCGCCAGCGGTTCTGGGGGACGTGCGGATAGATGGTGTCGGTGGCGGCCACCTTGCCGGTGGCGTCCACGACGGCCACCTTCACGCCCGTGCGGTAGCCCGGGTCCAGGCCCATCGTGGTGCGGGTGCCGGCCGGGGCGGCCAGCAGCAGGTCGCGCAGGTTGGCGGCGAACACGGCGACCGCCTCGTCCTCGGCGGCCGTGCGCAGCCGCAGCCGCAGGTCGATGCCCAGGTGCACCAGGATGCGGGTCCGCCAGGCCCAGCGCACGGTGTCGGCCAGCCACTTGTCGGCGGGACGGCCGCGGTCCTGGATGCCGAACCGGCGGGCGATGGCGCGCTCGTACTCGGACGGGCCGGCGGGCGCGCCCTCGGGGGCGTCCTCCGGCTCCGGGTCCATGGTGAGGTCGAGGACCTCCTCCTTCTCGCCCCGGAGCATCGCCAGCACCCGGTGCGAGGGGAGCCGGGTGAAGGGCTCGGCGAAGTCGAAGTAGTCGGCGAACTTGGCGCCCTGCTCCTCCTTGCCCTCCCGCACCCTGGAGACGAGCCGGCCGCGCCGCCACATCGTCTCGCGCAGCTCGCCGATGAGGTCGGCGTCCTCGCCGAAGCGCTCGGTGAGGATCGCCCGCGCGCCCTCCAGCGCGGCGGAGGCGTCCGCGACGCCCTTGTCCGGGTCGACGAACGCCGCCGCGGCGGCGGCCGGCTCCACGGTCGGGTCGCTCAGCAGCCCGTCGGCCAGCGGCTCCAGACCCGCCTCGCGGGCGATCTGCGCCTTGGTGCGCCGCTTGGGCTTGTAGGGCAGGTAGATGTCCTCCAGCCGCGCCTTGGAGTCGGCGGCGCGGATCCGGGCCTCCAGTTCGGCGTCGAGCTTGCCCTGGGCGCGCACGGACTCCAGGATCGCCGTCCGCCGCTCCTCCAGTTCCCGCAGGTAGCGCAGCCGTTCCTCGATGGTGCGCAGCTGCGCGTCGTCGAGGCCGCCGGTGGCCTCCTTGCGGTAGCGCGCGATGAACGGCACGGTCGAGCCGCCGTCGAGCAGTTCGACGGCGGCCCTGATCTGCCGTTCCCGTACGCCGAGTTCCTCGGCGATCCTGCCCTCGACGGACGCCGGGCCGGTCGTCTCGCCGGCCGCGCCCTCGACGGGCATCTCTCCGATGGACTGTGTCACGATCCGTTCCGCCTTCTCGGTGCTGGGGTTCCCCCGGTAGCCCGCATTGTTACAGGCGGCACCGACGGGCGGACGGTCAGACGCGGCGACCGGCGCGTGAAGCTCCGCCGAAGAGACGGGCCAGGAGGCGGAAGGGCAGCGTCACCACGGTCGCGATGGCGCCGCCGACGGTACGGAGTGCGTCTGCTATCGCTCGGAACATGTCATAACGGATGACCGCCGACGTCCCGGGCAAACCAACTCCGTTGGGAGAAAGTCTCCGACGCGCCCCGACACCGCCCGACAGCCTCCGGCCCGCCCGGCGTCCCCTCGGCACCCCTCGGCACCGCCTCAGCTCTTGCCGAAGAGGCCGTCGGGGAAGGCGCCCGCGCCGATGGCCGCGGTCGTGAAGGCGCCGCACAGCTCGGTCAGCCGCTCGGTGCCGGCCGCGCCCAGGTGCTCGTACGGGCCGCGGTCGAGCCGGTCGGTCTCCTCCTCCAGCTCCCTGCGGAGGGCGACGCCGGCCTCGGTCAACTCGCCCTCGGCGTCCAGCAGTCCGCGCCCGCGCAGCCGCTCCTGGGCCTCCTCCCAGTCCCGGCGGGTGTAGCTGCGGGTGGCGAGCACCCACTTGGGGCTCATGCCGCGACCGCCGGCGGTGTGGCTGACCAGCGCCTCCAGCGGGTCCAGCCCGGCGCGCAGGAGGACGGAGACGTGGCCGTCGCCGCGGTGCTCGCGCAGCAGCGAGGCCGCGTGCCACAGCGCCAGGTGCGGGGCCTCGGGCACCGGGAGGTCGGCGTGCGCGGCGTACAGCGGGCGGCCGGGGCGGGAGCACCCCTCCGTGGCGCGCAGCGCCAGTTCGGCCGCCTCGGCCATCTCCTTGGAGGCCACCGCCTCCTCGCCCAGCAGCCGCCGCAGCAGGGAGTCGGCGGCGCGCAGCCGCGCGGCGAGCACGGTCTCGGGGGAGGCCAGTTCCCACACGCCCGGCAGGTGGCGGGCGACGAGGTCGTGGTGGAAGTTGTGGAACGCCGCGGTGACGACCCCCGGACCGACCCGGCCGAGCGCCGCCGCGCGCCCGGCGAAGTAGACGGCGGAGGAGTCCTCGATGCCGTGGGGGGAGAGCTCCCGGGCCAGGTCGGGGGCGAAGTAGAGGGCCGAGTGCAGCGGGTTGACGACGTTGTGGCAGCGCCGTCCGGCACGCGCGGGAAGCGAGGTCATGCCGGCACGTTACCTGCCGGTAACGGGCCAGGTGAAGACCGGGGACCGTCGTTCGAGGAAGGCGGCGACCCCCTCGGCGGCCTCGCCGCTCTCCCGCGCCCGGCGGTCCCAGTACGCGATCCGCTCCGGGTCCGGCGGAGCGCCCGCGCCGTCGGCGAACTCCTTGGCCGCGGCCTGGGTGAGCTGCGAGCGGGAGACCAGCAGGCGCGCGAACTCCGCCACCCGTCCGCCGAGTTCCGCGGCCGGGTGCACCTCGTCGACCAGACCGGTGCGCAGGGCGCGCTCGGTGTCGATCAGCTCGCCGGAGAACAGCAGGTACTTGGCGGTGGCCGGGCCGACCAGGGAGACCAGCCGCCGGGTGGCGGAGGCCGCGTAGACGATGCCGAGCTTCGCCGGGGTGATCCCGAAGAGGGCCCCCTCGGCGGCGAAGCGCAGGTCGCAGGCGACGGCGAGTTGGCAGCCGCCCCCCACGCAGTGGCCGCGCACGGCCGCCAGGGTGGGGCGGGGGAAGGCCGCCAGCGCCTCCTCGGCCGCCACCGCCAGGCCCCGGGAGTCCGCGTCGTCGTCCCGCAGCGCACCGATGTCGACGCCCGCGCAGAAGGTGTCGCCCTCGCCGGTGAGGACGAGCGCCCGCACGGCGGGGTCGGCGGCGAGCCGCTCCAACGTGGCGGGCACCTGGCGCCACATCTCCGGCGTCATCGCGTTCCGCTTGGCCGGGTTGCGGATGGTGAGGGTGGCGACGCCCGCCGCGACGGAGGTGAGCACGGCCGGCTCGGTGTGCTGGGACATGTGTCGGATCGTAACGATCGGGAAGAGGGGCACTCCCCGCGGGCCCGGGGACCGAGCGTGCAGGGTCGGTCACGGTCGCGAACGCCGCGTAAGTCTTCTGTCAATTGCCATCGATAAGTGCCGACTTGCAGTCACCCCGCCGGGCCGTCCGCTCCACGGGCGAACACTCGATCCGACACTCGACGGAGAACCGGTCCGGATCGGGCCGGAGGACACGCGGCGAGCGAGCCGGAAGCGGGGTGCGGGCAGATGGAGATCCGTGGGGACACCTCCCCTGATCCGGGCGGACGGGCGCCGGCGGCGCCCCCGGGCGGACCGGCGGTACGGCCGCGGCCGTACGAGGGCACCTGGCGGTTCACCGCCCCGGTACGGGACTCCTCCGTGCCCCTGGCCCGCCACGCCGTGCGCGACCTCGTCCGCCGCAGGGGCGTCCCCGTCTCCGACGACCTGCTCCACAGCCTGCTGCTGATCCTCTCGGAGCTGGTCACCAACGCCGTACGGCACGCCGCCCTGCTCTCGACGGAGATCGGCGTGGAGGTCGCCGTCGGCGCGGACTGGGTGCGGATCGGGGTCGAGGACGGCCATCCCTACCGCCCCACGGCGCTGGCCGCCGACCCGTCGCAGGAGCACACCGGGGGGCGCGGACTGCTCCTGGTCAAGGCCACCGTCGCCGAGGCGGGCGGGATCTGCGAGGTCCGGCAGACCGCGTCCGGCGGCAAGGAGGTGTGGGCCGTCCTGCCCCTGGGGCCGACGCCGGCGTCACCAGCCCGCTGAGGTCCCGGCCACCTCGCGGATGCCCGCGCGCGCCGCGTCGAGCACCGTCATGAACCAGGCCGAGAACGGCTCCGCCTCGTGCCGCTTGAGCAGCTCCTCGGGCGTCACGAACGCCGTCTCGGCGATCTCGTCCGGGTCCGGGCGCGGAGTGTCCCGCACCAGCCCGGCGAAGAGGTGGTTGTACTCCTGCTCCACCAGGCCCGAGGCCGGGTCCGGGTGGTTGTAGCGCACCGTGCCGGCCTCCCGCATCAGCCAGGGCGCCACGCCCAGCTCCTCGCCCACCCGGCGCGCGGCGGCGGCGAAGGGCGGCTCGCCGGGGTAGGGGTGGCCGCAGCAGGTGTTGGACCACACGCCCGGGGAGTGGTACTTCCCCAGCGCCCTGCGCTGGAGCAGCAGCCGGCCCATGTCGTCGAAGAGGAAGACGGAGAAGGCCCGGTGCAGACGGCCCGGCGCACGGTGGGCGGACAGCTTCTCCGCGGTCCCGACGGTCGTGCCGTTCTCGTCGACCAGTTCGAGCATGATCGGGTCCGCCGTGCCGTTCGTCATGTCCACCCTTCGCCGGAATGTGCCGGAACGCCGCTTCTCCGATGGTCCGACCTTCTGTCTCAGTGTGCCGCACGCCGTCGGGTGCCGCGCGCCCTCCCGGACCGCGACGACCACCGCGACGACCACCGCGACGACCACGGTCCCGACCGCCTCAGTGGCACAACCGGCCCTCGTACGCCGCGTGCCCGCGGGGTTCGAGCTGGAAGGTGCAGTGCTCGACGTCGAAGTGCCGGCCCAGGCAGCTCCGCAGGTCGTGGAGGATCCGCTCGTGGCCCGCCGACTCCAGCTCCTCCCGGTCGACCACCACGTGCGCGGAGAGCACCGGCATGCCGGAGGTGATCGTCCACACATGCAGGTCGTGCAGGTCCTCCACGCCCGGCACGTCCAGGATGTGCTGCCGCACCCGGCCCATGTCCACGTGCCGGGGCGCGGCCTCCAGCAGGACGTCGATCGCCTCGCGCGCCAGCTTCACCGTGCGCGGCACGATCAGCACCGCGATCAGCAGCGAGGCCACGGCGTCGGCCCCCTCCCAGCCGGTCACCACGATCACCAACGCGGCGACGATCACGGCGAGCGAACCCAGGGCGTCCGCCGCCACCTCCAGGAAGGCGCCGCGCACGTTCAGGCTCTCCCGCTGCCCCTTCATCAGCAGCAGCATGGACAGGCCGTTGAGGGCCAGGCCGACCACGCCGAACAGGACCGTCGGCCCGCCGGGCACCTCCTGCGGATGACGCAGCCGGTCCAGGGCCTCCACCAGGATGTAGCCGCCGACCCCGAGCAGCAGCACGCAGTTGAGGAGCGCGGCGAGGATCTCGGCCCGGGCGAAGCCGAAGGTGCGGCGCTCGTTGCCGGGACGGTTGGCGACGTGGATCGCCAGCAGCGCCATCCCGACGCCCACCACGTCGGTCGCGACGTGCCCCGCGTCCGCCAGCAGGGCCAGCGAACCGGTCAGAGCGGCGCCCACGGCCTCGGCGAGCAGCAGCACGACCGCGATCACCAGGGCGGCGCGCAGCCGCCCCCGGTACGCCGCCGCCGCGGTGCCCGAGCCGCCGGGCGGCGGTCCGCCGTGGTTGTGCCCTGCGCCCATGGTCCATGCCTCCGTCACGTCGCGGTCGATCGGCGGACGATCTCAGTGAACTACGGGAGGGGGGTATGGGGCAACGCGGCACTGAACACCGTTGTCATCCCCTGTGACCTGCGCCTTGTCAACCGACCCCGCGCCCGGAACCGCCGGCCTCGGGGTGGCGCAGGCACCAGCCCTCCCAGGCCGAGGCCACCATCTGCCGTACCCCGTACCGGGGAGCCCAGCCCAACTCCTTGCCGATCCGTTCGGCCGAGGCGACCACCCCGGCCGGATCGCCCGGACGGCGCGCGACGACCAGCGGTGCGGGCTCGCGGACCCCCGTGACCTCGGCCACCAGGTCGGCCAACTCCCGCACGGACACCCCCCGGCCGGTGCCGACGTTCAGCGTCAGGTCCTCGCCGCCCGGAAGCTCCGCCAGTCGGCGGGCGGTGGCCAGGTGGGCGTCGGCCAGGTCCACCACGTGGATGTAGTCGCGGATGCAGGTGCCGTCCGGGGTGGGGTAGTCGTCGCCGAAGATCCGCGGCGCCTCACCGCGGGTGAGGGCGTCGAAGAACATCGGGATGACATTGGACACACCGAGGTCGGCCAGCTCCGGCCGGGCCGCCCCCGCCACGTTGAAGTAGCGCAGACAGGCGGTCGCCATCCCGTGCGCCCTGCCGGTGGCGCGCACCAGCCACTCGCCCGCGAGCTTGGTCTCGCCGTACGGGCTCAGCGGCACGCACGGGGTGTCCTCCGTGACCGGGTCCTCCTCCGGCATGCCGTAGACGGCGGCGGAGGAGGAGAAGAGGAAGCGCCGCACCCCCGCCGCGACCACCGCCTCCAGCAGCACCGTCAGCCCGTGCACGTTCTCGCGGTAGTACGCCAGCGGCCGCTCCACGGACTCGCCGACCTGCTTCTTCGCCGCCAGGTGCACCACGCCCGTGACGCCGTGCTCGGCGAGGGTCCGATCCAGCAGGGGGCGGTCGGAGACCGTGCCCCGCACCAGCGGCACCTCGGGCGGCAGCCGCTCCGGCAGGCCGTTGGAGAGGTCGTCCAGCACGACGACCCGCTCACCGGCCTCGCTCAGGGCCCGCGCCACGTGCGCGCCGATGTATCCCGCTCCACCTGTGACCAGCCATGTCATGACGGCAGCCTAGCCACTGTCCGGATCGTCCGGGTCCTTGTGCCGATCGTCATGATCGACAATGCTGTGCGGCGGTGTGCGACGGCGGTGCAACCCCTCCGCGGTGAATCCGCGGTGAACGGCCGCTTCCGCCGATCCGATAACCTCTGGCCACGTGTCGCCCGCCCCGAACGGGTGATGGCGCACTGTGACCGCTGCCCGGATGCCGCCCGTACGGACCGCGCCGCGGACAGCACGGCTTCCAAGGAGTGTGTTCGTTCTTGTCGACCGCCATTCTCACCGGTCCACCGGTCGCGGAGGTGCCCCTGGAGGGCGATCTGCGGTCGTTGGGCTTCGACGTGCGGGTGGCGGCCGACGCCGCCGGGGTGGCGGCGGAGCTGGCCGCCGTCCCGGCGGGCGAGCGCGTCGCCCTCGTCGACCCCCGCTTCGTCGGCCACCTGCACAGCCTGCGGCTGGCCCTGACCGACCCCCGCTTCCCCGTCGCCGCCGTGCCGGGCGCCCTCACCGCCCGCCCCGAGGCCCGCGCCGCCCTGGCCCGGGCCGTGGCGGCCGCGACGGCCGCCCCGCGGGAGAGCGCTCCGGTCGCCGCCGGACGGGGCACCGCCGACACCGCCCCGACGGCCCCGGCGTCCGCCGGCCTGCCCGACCGGGTGGCCGCGGCGCTGGAGGACGACGCCGACGCCCCCGCCGTCCACCGGCCCGAACTGGGCACGCTCGTCGCCGCCGTGCCGGCCGACGAGACGGCGCGGGAGGAGGCCCGGCGGGCCGTGGAGGCCGTGGACGAGGAGGCCGTGCGGCTGCGCTCGGCCGTGAAGGCCCGTGACGGTTTCTTCACCACGTTCTTCATCAGTCCTTACTCGCGCTACATCGCCCGCTGGTGCGCCCGGCGCGGGCTCACCCCCAACCAGGTGACCACCGCCTCGCTGCTCACCGCGCTGATCGCGGCGGCCTGCGCCGCCACCGGCACCCGGGGCGGCTTCGTCGCCGCCGGGGCGCTGCTGCTCGCCTCGTTCGTGCTGGACTGCACCGACGGGCAGCTCGCCCGCTACGCGCTGAAGTACTCCACGCTCGGCGCCTGGCTGGACGCCACCTTCGACCGCGCCAAGGAGTACGCGTACTACGCGGGCCTGGCGCTCGGCGCGGCCCGCGGCGGCGACGACGTGTGGGCGCTCGCCCTGGGCGCGATGGTGCTCCAGACCTGCCGGCACGTCGTGGACTTCTCCTTCAACGAGGCGGACCACTACGAGGGAGCGGGGACGACCGGCGCCGCCGGCCCCACCGCCGCCCTCTCCGGGCGGCTGGACAAGGTCGGCTGGACGGTCTGGGCCCGCCGCATGATCGTGCTGCCGATCGGCGAGCGCTGGGCGCTGATCGCCGTCCTCACCGCGCTCACCACCCCCCGCACGACCTTCGTCGTGCTGCTGATCGGCTGCG
Organism: Streptomyces macrosporus; assembly: GCF_039533145.1. NCBI lineage: Bacteria > Bacillati > Actinomycetota > Actinomycetes > Kitasatosporales > Streptomycetaceae > Streptomyces > Streptomyces macrosporus. The sequence continues at coordinate 307,864 of NZ_BAAASZ010000003.1, read as the reverse complement.
CGTTCGCCGCCTGCTACACCACCGCCGGACGGGTGCTGCGCTCGCTCGCCCGGAGGGCGGAGCGCACCGACCGGGCCGCCCGCGCCCTGGCCGACCTGGCCGACTCCGGGCCGCTCGCCGAGGGGGTGGCCGCCGCGCTGAAGGGCGTACGGCTCCCCGCGTTCGCCGCACCCGCCCTCGCCCTGCTGGGCGCGGCCGTTCCGGTGGCCGCCGCGCTGTGGACGCCCGTGGGCGGCCCCTGGCCGGTCGCGGCCGCGGCGGCCTACGCCGTCCTGGCCGGGGCGGCCGTCGCCCGCCCCCTGAAGGGCGCCCTGGACTGGCTGGTACCGCCCCTCTTCCGCGCGGCGGAGTACACCACGATCCTGGTGCTGGCCGCCCGGTCGGAGGCGAACGGCGCCCTGCCCGCCGCGTTCGGGCTGGTGGCGGCGGTCGCCTACCATCACTACGACACGGTGTACCGCATCCGCGGTGGCACCGGAGCCCCACCGCGCCGGCTGGTGCGGGCGATCGGCGGACACGAGGGACGCGTCCTGGTGGTCACGGCCGCCGCCGCCCTCTGGGCCGGGAGCCAGGGCTTCACGATCGCGCTCACGGTCCTGGCCTGGGCCCTGGCGCTCACGGTGCTCGCCGAGAGCGTCCGCTTCTGGGTGTCCTCGCAAGCACCCGCCGTACACGACGAAACAGGAGAACCCGCATGATCGGCCTCGTGCTGGCCGCCGGCGCCGGACGGCGCCTGCGCCCCTACACCGACACCCTTCCCAAGGCCCTGGTGCCGGTGGACCCGGAGGGCGAGGGGACGACGACCGTGCTCGACCTCACCCTCGGCAACTTCCGCGAGGTCGGACTGACCGACGTCGCCGTGGTCGTGGGGTACCGCAAGGAGGCCGTGTACGAGCGCAAGGCCGCCCTGGAGAAGAAGTACGGCCTCACCCTCCACCTGGTGGAGAACGACAAGGCCGAGGAGTGGAACAACGCCTACTCCCTGTGGTGCGCCCGCGAGGTCCTCAAGGAGGGTGTGATCCTCGCCAACGGCGACACCGTCCACCCCGTCTCCGTGGAGCGGACGCTGCTGGACGCCCGCGGAGAGGGCCGGAAGATCATCCTCGCCCTCGACACGGTCAAGAAGCTCGCCGACGAGGAGATGAAGGTCGTCACCGAGCCCGGCAAGGGCGTGCGGCGGATCACCAAGCTGATGGACCCCGCCGACGCCACCGGCGAGTACATCGGCGTGACCCTCATCGAGGGCGAGGCGGCCGTCGACCTGGCCGACGCCCTGAAGGCCACCTACGAGCGCGACCCGCAGCTGTACTACGAGGACGGCTACCAGGAGCTGGTGGACCGCGGCTTCACCGTCGACGTCGCCCCGATCGGCGAGGTGAGCTGGGTCGAGATCGACAACCACGACGACCTGAACAAGGCGCGGGAGATCGCGTGCCGGTACTGACCCGTCTCATCCCGTCGCCGGTCGTCGTCGACATCAGGCCCGGCGCGCTGGACGACCTGGCGGGCCTCCTGGTCGACCAGCGCATCTCGGCCTCCGGCAAGCTCGCGATCGCCATCAGCGGCGGCTCGGGGGCGGCGCTGCGCGAGCGGTTCGCCCCCGCGCTGCCGGGAGCCGACTGGTACGAGGTCGGCGGCGGCACCCTGGACGACGCGATCAAGCTCGCCGACGGCATCAAGTCCGGACGCTACGACGCGGTCGTCGGCATGGGCGGCGGCAAGATCATCGACTGTGCCAAGTTCGCCGCCGCGCGCGTCGGCCTGCCGATGGTCGCCGTCGCCACGAACCTCAGCCACGACGGGCTGTGCTCCCCGGTCGCCACGCTCGACAACGACGCCGGCCGCGGCTCGTACGGCGTGCCGAACCCGATCGCGATCGTCATCGACCTCGACGTCATCCGCGAGGCCCCGATCCGCTTCGTCCGTTCGGGCGTCGGGGACGTCATCTCCAACATCTCCGCCGTCGCCGACTGGGAGCTGTCCCACCGCGTGACCGGAGAGCAGATCGACGGCCTGGCCGCCGCCATGGCCCGTCAGGCGGGCGAGGCGGTGCTGCGCCACCCGGGCGGCTGCGGTGACGACGAGTTCCTCACCGTGCTGGCCGAGGGCCTGGTGCTGACCGGCATCTCCATGTCGGTGGCCGGCGACAGCCGCCCCGCCTCGGGCGCCTGCCACGAGATCAACCACGCCTTCGACCTGCTCTACCCCAAGCGCGCCGCCGCGCACGGCGAGCAGTGCGGGCTCGGCGCCGCCTTCGCGATGCACCTGCGGGGCGCGGAGGAGCAGACGGGGCTGATGATCGAGGTGCTGCGGCGGCACGGCCTGCCCGTGCTGCCCGGTGAGATCGGTTTCAGCGAGGACGAGTTCGTCACGGTGGTGGAGTACGCGCCGCAGACCCGGCCCGGGCGCTACACGATCATCGAGCACCTGGACCTCTCCACCGACCAGATCAGGGACGCGTACGCCGACTATGTCAAAGCTGTCAAAGCCGTCAGTGGCTGAACTCCGCCCGGTCGTCCACCCCGCGGGGGTGAAGGACCGGCGCAGCGGCGAGCACTGGGCCGGGCGCCTGTACATGCGGGAGATCTCGCTGCGCTGGACCCGCCATCTGGTGAACACCCGGATAACCCCCAACCAGCTCACCCACCTGATGGTCGTGGCGGGCGTGGCGGCCGGCGCGGTCCTGCTGGTGCCGGGCCCGGTCGGGGCGATCCTCGCCGCCCTCCTCATCCAGCTCTACCTGCTGCTGGACTGCGTGGACGGCGAGGTCGCCCGCTGGCGCAAGCAGACGTCCATCACCGGCGTCTACCTGGACCGGGTGGGCCACTACCTGGCCGAGGCCGCGCTCCTGGTCGGCTTCGGCCTGCGGGCGGCGGACCTCTTCCGCGCCGAGGGCGCCGCGCCGAACTGGATGTGGGCCTTCCTGGGCACCGTGGCCGCGCTCGGCGCGATCCTGATCAAGGCCGAGACCGACCTGGTGGACGTGGCCCGCTCCCGCAGCGGCCTGCCGGCGGTCAAGGAGGAGGCGGCGGTGCCCCGCTCCTCGAAGCTGGCGCTGGCCCGCCGGGCGGCGGCGGCGCTGAAGTTCCACCGGCTGGTCGGCGGGGTCGAGGCGTCCCTGGTGATCCTGGTGGTGGCCGTGGCGGACACGGTGCGCGGCGACCTGTTCTTCACCCGCCTGGGTGTCGCCGTCCTGGCGGGGATCGCCGTCCTGCAGACCCTGCTGCACCTGGTGTCCATCCTGGCGTCGAGCAGGCTGCGGTGACGCGGCGGCCCGCGATCGGGGACGGCGAGCGGCGGCGAGCGGCGGTGAAGGACGGTGAGTGAGATGACGGACGCGGACGGCAGGCCCCTGACCCTGGGGGCGGTCATCCTGACCATGGGCAACCGCCCCGAGGAGCTGCGCGCCCTGCTCGACTCGGTCGCCAAGCAGGAGGGCGACCCCATCCGGGTCGTGGTCGTCGGCAACGGCGCCCCGCTGCCCGAGCTGCCCGACGGCGTGCGGACCGTGGAGCTGCCGGAGAACCTCGGCATCCCCGGCGGTCGCAACGTCGGCATCGAGGCGTTCGGGCCGGGCGGGCGCGAGGTGGACGTCCTGCTCTTCCTCGACGACGACGGGCTGCTGCCCAACACCGACACCGCCGAGCTGGTGCGGCAGGCGTTCGCGGCCGACCCGAAGCTGGGCATCGTCAGCTTCCGCATCGCCGACCCGGTCACCGGCGCCACCCAGCGCCGCCACGTGCCGCGGCTGCGGGCGTCGGACCCGATGCGCTCCTCGCGGGTGACGACCTTCCTGGGAGGCGCCAACGCGGTGCGCACCAAGGTCTTCCAGGAGGTCGGCGGGCTGCCGGACGAGTTCTTCTACGCCCACGAGGAGACCGACCTGGCGTGGCGGGCGCTGGACGCGGGGTGGATGATCGACTACCGCTCCGACATGGTGCTCCACCACCCCACCACCCTCCCCAGCCGGCACGCGGTCTACCACCGGATGGTCGCGCGCAACCGGGTGTGGCTGGCCCGCCGCAACCTGCCCCTCCCGCTCATCCCCCTCTACCTGGGCGTCTGGCTGCTGCTGACCCTGCTGCGGCGCCCCTCCCGGCCCGCGCTGCGCGCCTGGATGGGAGGCTTCAAGGAGGGCTGGACCACTCCTTGCGGTCCCCGCCGGCCCATGAAGTGGCGTACGGTGTGGCGTCTGACCCGACTCGGTCGCCCTCCCGTCATCTGAATCTGACAAGCTCTGCTTCGAGGGCATCGGGTCCGGCTGACAGGGACCGGGGTCCCGCTGTACTCATCCCATCCCGGCTGTGCACTGTGAGGACGAAAGTTTCAACGTGAGCGACACAACGCACGGCGGTGCGATCGCGACGAGCGAACCTCCGCGTTCACCCGACGACGGCCTGTCCCCGGCCGAACTCGCCGCCAAGTACGGTCTGACGGTGAGCGGGGCGCGCCCCTCCCTGATGGAGTACGTCCGGCAGCTCTGGGCGCGGCGGCACTTCATCCTCGCCTTCTCCCGCGCCAAGCTCGTGGCGCAGTACAGCCAGGCCAAGCTCGGCCAGCTGTGGCAGGTCGCGACGCCGCTGCTGAACGCGGCGGTGTACTTCTTCGTCTTCGGCGTCCTGCTGGGCGGCCGTGAGGGAACGCCGGGCGGCAAGGACAACTACATCCCGTTCCTGGTCACGGGCGTCTTCGTGTTCACCTTCACGCAGACCTCGGTCCTCTCGGGGGTCCGGTCCATCTCCGGGAACCTGGGCCTGGTGCGCGCCCTGCACTTCCCGCGCGCCTCGCTGCCCATCTCCTTCTCGCTGCAACAGCTCCAGCAGCTGCTGTACTCGATGGCCGTCCTGGGGGTCATCCTCCTCGCCTTCCGGCACTTCCCCACCTGGTCCTGGCTGCTGGTGGTGCCGATCCTGGCCCTGCAACTGCTCTTCAACACCGGCCTGGCGATGATCATGGCCCGGTTGGGCAGCAAGACCCCGGACCTGGCCCAGCTGATGCCCTTCGTGATGCGGACCTGGATGTACGCGTCCGGCGTGATGTTCCCCCTGGAGTACATGCTCAGGGAGCGGACCAGCGCCCCGGAGTGGCTGGTGATCGCGGCCCAGGTCAACCCCGCGGCCGTCTACATGGACCTCATGCGCTTCGCGCTCATCGACGGGTACACCCTTTCCGACCTCCCCCCGTACGCCTGGGCGCTCGCCGCCGGCTGGGCCGTCCTGATCGGGGTCGGCGGGTTCGTGTTCTTCTGGAAGGCGGAGGAGCGTTATGGCCGTGGCTGAGAAGGGCCTGGAGAAGAACGCCACCACCGAACCGGCACAGGACGGCGCGGCGGCGGGCGGCGAGCGGCGTCCGACCGTGATCGCCGACGACGTGCACATCGTCTACCGCGTCTACGGCGGCGCCCGGGGCCGGGGCAGCGCCACCGCCGCCCTCAGCCGGATCCTCCGCCGCAAGCCGGGCGGGAACGTGCGCGAGGTGCACGCGGTGCGGGGCGTGAGCTTCACCGCCTACCGCGGCGAGGCGATCGGCCTGATCGGCTCCAACGGCTCGGGCAAGTCGACCCTGCTGCGGGCCATCGCGGGCCTGCTGCCCGTCGAGCGCGGCAGGGTCTACACCGACGGCCAGCCCTCGCTGCTGGGCGTCAACGCGGCGCTGATGAACGACCTGACCGGCGAGCGCAACGTCATACTGGGCGGCCTGGCGATGGGCATGACCAAGGCCCAGATCGAGGAGCGCTACCAGGACATCGTCGACTTCTCCGGCATCAACGAGAAGGGCGACTTCATCAGCCTGCCGATGCGCACGTACTCCTCCGGCATGGCGGCCCGGCTGCGGTTCTCCATCGCCGCGGCCAAGGACCACGACGTGCTGATGATCGACGAGGCGCTGGCGACGGGCGACAAGAAGTTCCAGAAGCGCTCGGAGGCCCGCATCCGCGAGCTGCGCAAGGAGGCCGGCACGGTCTTCCTGGTCAGCCACAACAACAAGTCCATCCGGGACACCTGCAACCGGGTGCTGTGGCTGGAGCACGGCGAGCTGCGGATGGACGGCCCGACGGACGAGGTGCTCAAGGAGTACGAGGAGTTCACCCGCAAGTAGAGGCCGCTCGACGGCACGGGGGACGGCCCCCGCGGACCCGGGAACG
>NZ_BAAASZ010000003.1:296826-301698 GCF_039533145.1 Streptomyces macrosporus | reverse complement strand
TCCCCCGTCCGCGCGGCGGCGGGGGCGTCCGGGGGCCGGCGGCGCCGGAGCGACGCCCGTGCCCGTGTCCGCGGACCCGCGCGGCGGACCGCTTCGGGGCACGACGTAAGCTGAGCCGGTGCCGGTGATCGGCGCATCGGGCGGCACTGCCCCGGTCGGCCGAGCAGCGGAGCATCCGCGAGACACACCCGAAATAGGATGGTCTGCGTGGCAGGTGCCGCAGACACCGCGGACGGGAGGTCGCCGATGCCACCGACACCCCGCCGCCGTCGGTGTCCCCGGACACCGGCGCGCCGCGGACACCGGCGGGTGCCGCGGACGCGGTCGGGTGGGAGAAACGGAGAGGTGACGGCGATGGCTACGGGCGGCACATGGTGACCCCGCCCACGGAGGCGCGGGCGAGCGTCGTCCTCGACAAGGCCGCCCACGAGAACTTCCCCGTGGCACCCCGCTTCCTCCCCCGCGCCTGGCGGGACGACCTGATGGCCGTCTACGGCTGCGTCCGCCTCCTGGACGACATCGGCGACGGGGACCTCGCCCCCGGCGGCGCCGACGCCGCCGCGCTCGGGGTGGACCCCGACCGGGCCGACGACCGCCCCGCCCTGCTCGACGCCTTCGAGGCCGATCTGCGCCGCGCCTTCCGCGCCGCCGACGCCCCCGGGGCGGAGGGCCGTGAGAGACCCCGCCACCCCCTGCTGGGCGCCCTGGTGCCGACCGTGCGCCGCCACGCCCTGAGCCCCGAGCCGTTCCTCGCCCTCGTCGAGGCCAACCGGCGGGACCAGGAGGTCCGCCGGTACGGCACCTGGGAGGAACTGCTGGGCTACTGCGAACTGTCCGCGAACCCCGTCGGCCGCCTCGTGCTGGCCGTCACCGGCACCACCACCCCCGAGCGCGTCCGCCGCTCCGACGCCGTCTGCACCGCCCTGCAGATCACCGAACACCTCCAGGACGTCGCCGAGGACCTGGCGCTGCGCGACCGGATCTACCTTCCCGCCGAGGACCTGGACCGCTTCCGCGTCACCGAGGCCGACCTCGCCGCCCGCACCGCGAACGCGTCGGTGCGCGCCCTGGTGGCCTGGGAGGCGCGGCGTGCCCACGACCTGTTGAACGAAGGAGATCCGCTGGTGGCAAGCGTCCCCGGGGTGTTGAAAGTCCTCCTCGCCGGATTCGTCGGCGGCGGCCGGGCGGCCCTGCGCGCCATCCGGTCCGCCCGCTACGACGTCCTGTCCGCCACCCCCCGTCCCACCCGGACCGGTGTGCTGCGCGAGGCCGTCGCGACCCTGGGGAGGGCGTGGTGAGCCGGACCCTGGAACAGCCCGCGCCCCCCTCCCCGCAGGTCCTCGCGGCCTACCGCTACTGCGAGGCCGTCACCGAGGGCCAGGCCCGCAACTTCGCCTACGGAATCCGGCTGCTGCCCACGGCGCGGCGGCAGGCGATGTCCGCCCTGTACGCCTTCTCGCGGCGCGTGGACGACATCGGCGACGGCCCGCTGGAGCCGGCGGTCAAGCGGACCCGGCTGGAGGAGACCCGCGCGCTGCTCGACCGCGTCCGCGCCGGGGACGTGCCCGACGACGCCACCGACCCGGTCGCCGTCGCCCTGGCCGACGCCGCCCGCCGCTTCCCGATCCCGCTCGGTGGACTCGACGAGCTGATCGACGGCGTCCTGATGGACGTCCGCGGCCGGACGTACGAGACCTGGGAGGAGCTCAAGGAGTACTGCCGCTGCGTCGCCGGCGCCATCGGACGGCTCTCCCTCGGGGTCTTCGGCACCCTGCCGGGCGCCCGCGACGCCGAACGCGCCCCCCACTACGCCGACACCCTCGGCCTCGCCCTCCAGCTGACCAACATCCTCCGCGACGTGCGGGAGGACGCCGCGGAGGGCCGCACCTACCTGCCCCGCGCGGACCTGGCCGCGTTCGGCTGCGCCGGCGGCCTCCACCAGGACGTGCCGCCGCCCGGCGCCGACTTCGCCGGACTCGTCCGCTTCGAGGTGCGGCGCGCCCGCGCGCTGTTCGCCGAGGGACTGAAGCTGCTGCCCCTGCTCGACCGCCGCTCCGCCGCCTGCGTGTCGGCCATGGCCGGGATCTACCACCGCCTGCTGACCCGCATCGCCCGCGACCCCCACGCCGTGCTGCGCGGCAGGGTCTCCCTGCCGGCGCGCGAGAAGGCCTGGGTCGCCCTGCGCGGCCTGTCCGGACTGGACGCCCGCCGGGCCGCCCGCCGCACCCTCCCGGAGACCTCCCGGTGAGCGGCCTCCGAGCCCCCCGGCGACGGGACGACGCCCCCGACGCCCCCCGCGCCGTCGTCGTCGGCGGCGGACTGGCGGGCATCACCGCGGCGCTGCGCCTGGCCGACGCCGGAGTCGGCGTCACCCTGGTGGAGGCCAGACCGCGGCTCGGCGGGCTCGCCTTCTCCTTCCGCCGCACCGGCGGCGCCGGCGAGCTGACCGTCGACAACGGCCACCACGTGTACCTGCGCTGCTGCACCGCCTACCGCTGGCTCCTGGAGCGCATGGGCGCGAGCGCGCTCGCCCCCCTCCAGCGGCGCCTGGACGTCCCCGTGTTCGACGCCCGCCGCCGCCGGCTCGGCCGGCTGCGCCGCACGGGCCTGCCCGTGCCGCTGCACCTGGCGCCCGGCCTGGCCGCCTACCCTCATCTGAGCCCGATCGAGCGCCTCCTGGCCGGGCGGGCCGCGTTCGCCCTCAAGCGCCTGGGAACGGTCGACCCGGCCGACCCCGCCCTGGACGACGTGGACTTCGCGAGCTGGCTGCGCCGCCACGGCCAGTCGCCGCGCGCGGTGCGGGCGCTGTGGGACCTCGTCGGCGTCGCCACTCTCAACGCCCGCGCCCAGGACGTCTCGCTCGGACTGGCCGCGATGGTCTTCTCCACCGGTCTGCTCAGCGACCCCGGCGCCGCGGACATCGGCTGGTCCCGGGTCCCGCTGGGCCGGCTCCACGACGAGCTCGCCGGCGCCGTGCTGGAGAAGGCGGGCGTGCGCGTGGTCCGACAGGGCCGCGTCCGGACGCTGCGCGCGGAGCCGGACGGCACCTGGCGGGTCGCGGTGGAGACCGGGGCGCACCGCACGGGGGAGGCCGGCGAGACGCTGCCCGCCGACACGGTCGTCCTGGCCGTCCCCCACCAGGAGGCCCACCGGCTGCTGCCCGAGGGGGCGCTGCCCCACCCGGAGCGGCTGCTGCGGATCGGCACCGCGCCGATCCTGAACGTCCACGTGGTGTACGACCGCAGGGTGCTGCACCGTCCGTTCCTCGCCACGCTCGGCACCCCCGTGCAGTGGATCTTCGACCGCACCGAGGCGTCCGGGCTGCACGACCCCGCCGAGACGGAGCGGGAGGCGGGGAGGACGGGGCAGCGGAGCCAGTACCTGGTGGTGTCCCAGTCCGCCGCGCAGGACGAGATAGGACTGCCCGCCGCGACCCTGCGCGAGCGCTACCTCCCCGAACTGGCCCGCCTGCTGCCCGCCGCCCGCGGCGCGCGGGTGCGCGACTTCTTCGTCACCCGGGAGCGGGCCGCCACCTTCGCCCCCGCACCCGGAGTGGGGCGGCTGCGCCCCGCCGCGCGCACCGATGCGCCGGGAGTCTGGTTGGCCGGGGCATGGACCGCCACCGGCTGGCCCGCGACGATGGAAGGCGCCGTGCGCAGCGGCCTGACCGCGGCCCGGGAGGCGCTGGCAGCCCTCGGACGCCCGCACGACGACGTCTTCCCGGAGGCGGCGTGAGCACGACAACGAACCCAGAGGAGACCCCGTGACCCCGGCGATCCCGACGAACGCAGCCATCGACACCGCGAGTGTCATCGCGCTGCTGGAGCGCGGCCGCACGCTCGCCACGCCGATGCTGCGCGCCGCCGTGGCGCGGCTCGCCCCACCCATGGACACCGTCGCCGCCTACCACTTCGGCTGGATAGACGCCGAGGGCAACCCCGCCCACGGCGACGGCGGCAAGGCCGTGCGCCCGGCGCTGGCCCTGCTGTCGGCCGAGGCCGTGGGCGCCGAACCCGAGATCGGCGTCCCCGGCGCGGTGGCCGTCGAACTGGTCCACAACTTCTCCCTGCTCCACGACGACCTCATGGACGGCGACGAGCAGCGGCGCCACCGCGACACCGTGTGGAAGGTGCACGGTCCCGCGCAGGCCATCCTGGTCGGCGACGCCCTGTTCGCGCTGGCGAGCGAGGTGCTGCTGGAACTGGGCACCGCCGAGGCCGCGCGGGCCACCCGGCGCCTGACGCTGGCGACCCGCAGGCTCATCGACGGACAGGCGCAGGACATCTCCTACGAACACCGGGAGAGGGTCACCGTCGAGGAGTGCCTGGAGATGGAGGGCAACAAGACCGGCGCGCTGCTGGCCTGCTCCGCGTCCATCGGAGCGGTGCTGGGCGGCGCCGACGAGGCGACCGCCGACGCCCTGGAGGCGTACGGCCACCACCTGGGCCTGGCCTTCCAGGCCGTCGACGACCTGCTGGGCATCTGGGGCGACCCGGAGGCGACCGGCAAGAAGACCTGGAGCGACCTGCGGCAGCGCAAGAAGTCCCTGCCGGTCGTCGCCGCCCTCGCCGAGGACGGCCCGGCCGCGCGCCGGCTCGGGAGGCTGCTGGCCGAGGACGCCACCAAGAGCCAGCGGGAGTTCGAGGACTTCAGCGAGGAGGAGTTCGCGGTGCGGGCCGCGCTGATCGAGGAGGCCGGCGGCCGGGAGTGGACCTCCCGGGAGGCGCGCCGCCGGCACGCCACCGCCCTCCAGGCGCTGGAGGGCGTCGACATGCCCGGCAGCGTCCGGGAGCGGTTCGCGGCCCTGGCGGACTTCGTCGTCGTCCGCGAGGGGTGACCGTCGGCGAGGGCCGACCTCCTTTGGAACGTGGG